>CANHAR010000005.1 GCA_947458495.1 Gammaproteobacteria bacterium
TTAAAGTCTCGTTTGTCCACTTATTGAGGATTCACTTCAAGCAGTTCGACATCAAAGATCAACGTAGCGAATGGTGGAATCGGACCAGAACCGCCTTCACCGTAACCTAGGCTGAAGGGAATGAAGAATCGCCATTTGTCTCCTGCTTTCATCAATTGCAAACCTTCAGTCCAACCTGGAATAACCTGATTCAGCATAAACTGGGCCGGCTCACCACGTTCGATCGAACTGTCAAACACGTCTCCATTAACAAAGCGACCTTCGTAATGCGCCAGCACAGAGTCTTCAGCGACTGGCGATGTGCCAGATGCGTCACCAGACTCAAGCACTTCATACTGCAGTCCGGAAGCGGTAGTCACAACGCCGGCGCGTTGACCGTTTTCTAACAGAAATGCTTCGCTCTCTGCACGGGCTTCATCGGCGGCCGCCTGCTGCTGATCCATCAACTGCTGCTGAAATGTTGTCAGCGCTGCCATCATCTGTTCTTCAGTCATTTTGGACTGATCCAGCACAACATCACGCAAGCCGGCCATAAACGCATCCATGTCAATCTGCTCGGTCAATCCCTGCATAACCAGATTCTGGCCAATATTCACACCAACGCTGTAACTGATCTGATTGCGCTCAACAGTAAGATCGATATCCTGAGCTTGTGACTGCGTGCCAGACATCAGCAGCGATACCGCCAGGCCAAGGCCTGAGGCTCGAAATTTATTCATAATTTTTTCCTGTAAGGATCATGGGTTCTTTAACGGCATGCAGTCTAAACCGACTACATGCGTATTTCCAGTGCAGCAAATAGCCTAGGTCTTATACTGGCAAGATTCCCAGGCGGCGCTTCCAGCAAACTAGGGCATTACAGTATGCTGCACGCTTCAAGCGAGGAGCGCTTTTATGTTGAATTTTGTTTGGATGTCCCGGCGCAACCTCAGAGTGACTGCTATTGCGTTTACGGTGCTTCTGTCGCTCGCCGGCTGCGGTCGAAAATTTTCAGTCAGTGTCAATGAGCAGATGCTTTACGATCCACGACCTGGCAACGCGCTTGTTGTAGTTGCTGATGCCGGGCTGCAAAGTTGCATAAATGTCTTGGTGCGAGATCGACAGATCACGGACGTCTCTCAAATTCAGGTATTAGCTTGCCCAATGCTGGAGATAAGATCACTGACGGGTATAGATCAACTTGTCAATTTGCGCTTTCTTGATCTGGCAGGTAATGAACTGGTAAATCTTGACGGACTGGCAAATGCCAGAAGCCTTAGTTCGGTCAATGCACCGGATAATCGCTTGCAGGATATATCGGCTATTCTGCAGATTCCTACCCTGAGCAGCGCGGTAGTGACGGGCAATGTGTTGATTCCCTGCAGCCAACTCGCTCAATTGCAGTCAAAACTGGCTAATAACCTGTTGGCGCCTGAAAGCTGTGTACCTTGAGCGGATCACGTTACTGAACTATTAAACAGCAGGTACACCGCTGTGAAACCGAAATTCAGTATCCGGTGATTCAATCAACTGCTTCTCAACCCGCATAAATATCTGAAGACGCGCATCAGTGTCTTCTTTACTGTAACTGGCAGCCAGTGCGAGATAGTCCTGGTAGTGTCGAGCCTCAGAGCGCAGCAGACTTTGATAAAATTCCCCTAAGTCCTCATCAAGCAAGGGCGCCAGCTGTGAAAAACGCTCACAAGAGCGCGCTTCGACAATCGCACCGACCAGCAGACTGTCAATCAACCCACCCTGATGGTCTGTGCGCATCAGCTCACGCAGCCCTGCTGCATAGCGCGATGCACCAATGCGCTCGTAGGTAATGCCGCGCTGCTCCATCAGCGCCACCACCTGCTCAAAATGTAATAATTCTTCTCTGGCCAATTTAGACATTTTGGTCAGTAATTGGGTATGCCCGACGTGTCGATACATTAGAGTCATGGCGTTGGATGCGGCTTTCTTTTCACAATTGGCGTGATCAATTAACAGCAAACGCTGATTTTGTAACGCCCAGTCCAACCAGGCTTGTGGCGTGGGACATGGCAGGAACTGTTCAAGCTCTTTTAGTGCATTGGCACTGATTGTTCTGCTCATAGTCAGTCATATCGCTCAGAAGTTTATTCAACTTCCCGATCAGGGTCGCTTTGACGTGCCTGCTCGAGTCGATCCGGCATTTGTTGTTTACTGGCACGAGCGCCCAATTCCCGCAGAGTCTCAGCGCGGCTGATCAGATTACCGCGCCCCAGTTGCAGCTTGTTCATGGCAGCATCGTAACTGCGCCGGGTGGTGTCAATTTTTTTGCCCAGCTCATCCATATCCTCGGCAAAGTTCACAAATTTATCGTACATCGCACCGGCCTTGTTGGCGATATCCTGAGCATTACGGCTTTGATTTTCATAACGCCAGATATTCTGTATGGTGCGTAAGGTCGCCAACAGCGTAGTGGGTCCAACCAAGACAATCTGATGTTCGAACGCCGAGTTAAACAGACCCGGCTCCTTTTGAAGGGCCAGCGAAAACGCGGGCTCGATCGGCACAAATAACAACACAAAATCCAGCGAGTTTAATTGTGGCAGATTCTGATAACGCTTTTCGCTCAGTTGTTTAATGTGCGACTTCAGCGACAGAACGTGTTGTTGTAACGACAATTGTCGCTCCTCTTCTGTCTCAGCAGAACAGTAGCGTTCGTACGCCGTCAGTGACACTTTGGAATCAACAATGACCTGCCGGTTGTCCGGCAAATAAATCAGCACATCGGGCTGGCTTCGAATCATGCGGCCGTCATCAGTCGCGTGTGGCTGCGATGCCATCAAGGTGCGCTGTGTTTCATACTCGCGCCCTTCGGTAAGTCCGGAGGCGTCGAGAATGGAGCTGAGAATAAATTCGCCCCAGTTACCCTGGGCCTTGTTATCCCCTTTGAGAGCCCGCGTCAGATTTAGTGCATCCTCACTTAAGCGTGAGTTCAGGGTTTGCAGGTTACGTAGTTCTTTTTCCAGCGAAAAACGCTCGCGAGCTTCGCGACTATAGGTTTCTTCAACTTTTTTCTCAAAACTGGCAATTTTCTCTTGCAGGGGCTGCAGGATATTGCCCAATCCAAGTTGATTGGTTTCGGCCAGCTTGACGGATTTCTCATCGAGGATATCGGAAGCCATGGCGCGGAATTGCTGCCTGAGCTCTTCTCTGGCCGCTTGCAGGGATTGGAACTTGTCTTCAGCATGCGCAAGCTCCTGCTCACGCTGTGTTGATATCTGCACCAGCTTTTCGCGCAGCGCCTGGATTTCTGCAGCTTTGCTGACGAAGGCCCGACGGGTAATCATCACGGTCAGAAATGCACCAGTTACCGCCGCCAGAGTCAGCATCAACACCAGCATCAGCGTTGGCACTGGCAGCAGGGAATCCATCTTAGATCAAGTTATCGTTAATGGTACGAATCAGCAGGTCCTGTTCATAAGGAGCGGATTCTCCACTGAGGCTTTCTGCCTGAACTCTGATGACTTGATCGGCTTCGACTAGCCTGATGATAAAATCGATTCTGGCTGGCTCATCGTTACCACGGCCAAAGAGACGCCCAAAGAATCCCGGCGGCTCAATGCTTTCGGTACCGGTAAACGCTACATTGATACGACGTTCGTCTCGGACAGAGTCGAGGATCTCAATATTGGCGTTGTTGATCGCTTGGGTCAATTGACTCCATGCTCGATCAAAATCCAGTCTCAGCTCCAACTGGGTCTCACTTGCATTAGCGTCTATAAGCCGAGCCTTTCCTTGCAACTGTATACTGCCTGCCAACATAGAAACCGATGATGCACGATAGATATCTGTGCGATCAGCTAGGTAAAGCGAAACAGACGCCAAAATGGCACTCTCACGCTCCAGATTTTGCGATTCTAAAGGCCATGTTATCGGCATACTTTCAGGCGTTTCACCGGTATCACTGATGTGCCGAACATAGATCTCTGAGTTCCCTGCATGCAAACCCGGTTCAAGCTGCACGCGATACTTATGTCGCAAATTCGTCCCGGACTGCGGAAGCCATATTGTCTCAAGCACGCCCTGCTCTGGGTTCTCCATGGCCAGCACCACATTTTCTGCTGACCAGTAATCTCTAAGAGTTGGCCAAACCTGACCGGCAGTTGCGCCAATCACTATCCAGGCTCGGTCACCAAAACGCTGGACAACAACACCTTCCCGGATACGGGTATCGATTGGTTTTGGCGCAGGTGGTGTGACATAGATGGCGCGATCACCCGGAGCGAGCTCCGGTATGTGATACAGTTCATCAATGGTAAAGCTGTCAAGTTCTGACGGTATTTGCATCGGTGGAGTAATGCGGGCTTCAAGATACTCACCCTCACGGTCCCTGAGCCATCCATCGTCACCACCAATCCCCAGCCAGGAACAAGCCGTCATTGAACCGGCCATCATCATTAACACTGAAAATCGCAAGGCTTTACTTGTCATAGCTAACATCAATTGTGCAACCTGTTATTTACAAACGTCAGATCATTGCAGACCGGCATGTCTGATAGCTTCACGCACGGGAATTTTATATGCTTCATTTAAAGGTACCAGCGGCAAGCGGATACCCGACTCAATAAATCCAAGTTCATGCAGTGCCCACTTGACCGGTACGGGATTGCTCTCTAAGAATAATGCATGATGCAACCCTGCCAGCCTGGCATTAAGCAAACTCGCCTTTTCTTTCTCGCCCGACAACGCAAGACGACAAACCTCATGCATTTGAGCAGGAGCTACGTTAGCGGTGACTGATATATTGCCCTTTGCGCCGGCAAGAATCAGATCTAGCGCAGTAGCGTCATCACCACTGTATACAGCAATTCTTTCTGCGCACAGGTTGATTATGTGCTGTCCTCGATCAAGGTCACCGGTGGCCTCCTTGATACCAACAATATTTTTGATATTGGCAAGGCGGGAAACTGTTTCTGGGAGCAAGTCTACGCCCGTACGACCAGGGACGTTGTACAGAATCTGCGGAATATCAACTTCTTCAGCAATCTTCTTGAAATGCTGAAAGAGCCCCTCCTGGCTAGGCTTGTTGTAGTACGGGGTCACCAGCAAACAGGCATCTGCGCCCGAATCACGAGCTGCTTTGGTATAAAAAATTGCTTCTGCCGTGGAGTTGGAACCTGTCCCGGCGATCACCGGGATGCGTCTGTTGATGACCTTCACGCAACGCTCAATTACCGCGCAATGTTCTTCAAGTGTCAGCGTGGGTGACTCACCCGTTGTACCAACCACAACAACAGCATCAGTACCACTTTTGACATGCCACTCCAGAAGCCTGTCGAACGACTGGTAGTCAATATCGCCATTTGGCAACATCGGGGTAACAATGGCGACTATACTGCCCTGTATCATTGAGAACCTCATCATTCCCGGGAAACACTCAGGCTGCAGACTCTAACACAGAGAGCTGCCTGTATGGAAAAACCTGTTATGGATAATCTCGCTTCAGCCCTTTCTTATCCAATAACAGAACGTTTCCGCACATTTTTCGAATGCCAGTATCTGGTGTCTGCTCTGGCTGACAAACGACTTAAAATCCCGCTCGGACGCAGGATCTGTAGCGATTACTTTGAGCACCTGCGTGCTGGCAAGTCCATTCAACGCCAGCTTGGCCTTAAGCAATGGCATGGGGCATTGCAGCCCCCTTACATCTAGTTCTTGATCTGCTGAAATCTTCATGATCAGCATTTTAACAAGCAAAACAAAGAATTGCCTAGCGCAGATATCAATCATCACGGCGCATCCTGAAGCCTCAGAGTTTGACCGGAATTATTTGTGATAATATCGGTCTAACTTTCCAGTAGCGTTGTTGTGACCTGATGAGTACGCGCAAAATCAAACAGATTAGCAGGATCGCGGTTGGAGTTTTGTTACTAGCCCAACTTCCGGTCGCCCTTGCCCAACCCCAGCTACCCACGCTGGGGGATCGGATTTCCGGCATCTTCTCTTTAGAGGAGGAGTATCGGCTTGGCCGTGATTTCCTGAGATCTGTTCGACGTAGTACGCCCACCATTAACGACCCGCTACTTAATGATTACGTGGTGAATTTCACACACAATCTTGCGGTCCACAGTGACTTGCAGGATTTCCGGCTGGCCTTCATTCTGATCGACAGCCCTGTGCTCAATGCATTTGCCGCACCCGGTGGAATTATTGGTGTTAACGGCGGATTGTTTCTTAATGCTGAGACTGAAGGTGAGTTTGCTTCAGTCATGGCGCATGAACTGGCGCACGTCAGCCAAAGGCATTTTGCCAGAAGCGTTGAGGATGCCGAACGGCGAAGGATTCCAGAACTTGCAACGCTTTTAGCAAGCGTTGTGCTAATGGGAGCCGGCAGCAGTGCAGGCCCAGCAGCAGTGATGGCAGCTCAGGGACGATCAATTGAAAATCAGCTCAGATTCTCGCGTCAGAACGAGGCGGAAGCCGATCGTATTGGTTTACGTACCATGGTCAACGCAGGATACGACCCGACTGATATGGCCAGACTGTTTGAACGGCTGATGGATATCAGTCGATTTACCAGTCGGCCACCAGAGTTTCTTCTCAGTCACCCGGTTACAGAGTCAAGGGTCTCTGACGCTCGTAGCCGTGCCAATCGCTACCCGGCAAGACAGATTGATAACGGTATTGAGTATCATCTGATGCGTGCACGGCTTCAGGTGCATTACGAGGATGATAAATCCAGTGCGATCGAAAATTTCACTCGCGCAGTCGCTTCGAGCCGGACAGATAACGAACAATACTCGAATCGGTATGGTTTAGCGCTTGCCTATCTGGCCAATCAGCAATTCTCGCTTGCTCATGATGAGCTGAATAAACTGCTGGCTGCTGATCCCAATCGCATCACATATGTTGCGACACGCGCTGATATCATGATAGCGGATGGTCAATCACAAGCAGCTTTGGATTATCTCGAGCGCCATGTTCTGATCAACCCGGGAAACCATCCATTAGTGATGGCCAGAGCAAAAGCGCTTATTGGACTTCAGGACTATCAGGCAGCAGTAGCGGTGCTCGAACGTCATGCCGTTTCACGCCCAGAGGACCATGATTTGTGGTATCTGATAGCAGAAACACAAGGGCAGGCAGGCGACATCAGCAAGGTACATCAGGCGCGTGCAGAGTACTTTATTTTGGTCGGGGATTTTAGAAGTGCACGTGAGCAATTGAACTACGCATTGCGGATAGAAAACGGTGTCGAGAATAACGTGCCATTAGTCAGTCGATTGCGCCAGCGCGTCAGCGATGTTGAGACTCTCCAACAGCGACAAACCGAAGGCTCATAATACTGCTGCCCCCTCAGGCCTTTCCTTTCACCTGCATACGATGCTGCGCTGCAAAGTCGAGCATCCGCTGCAGAGGAATCATTGCCTTTTTTGCAATCGCCGGGTCTACCGTGATTTGATTACTCCCGTCCCGGAGAGACTGGTACATCGCCTGCAATGAATTCATCCCCATCCAGGGACAACTGGCACAACTTCGGCAGGAAGCATCGTTGCCAGCCGTTGGCGCAACAATAAAGGTCTTCTCCGGCGCAAGCTGCTGCATTTTGTAGAAAATGCCCTGATCAGTAGCAACAATAAAAGTATCTTGCGGCAACTCACACGCAGCCTTAATCAACTGACTGGTCGAGCCCACCACGTCTGCAATCGCCAATACGGATGATGGAGACTCTGGATGCGCTAACACTTTGGCATTTGGATAGATTGCTTTCATATCCAGCAAACCTTTGGCCTTGAATTCCTCATGGACGATACAGGCTGAGTCCCATAGCAGCATATCTGCGCCGGTCTTTTCCTGGATGTATCGCCCCAAGTGCTTATCAGGAGCCCAAATAATTTTTTCACCCCTGACTTTCAGATGCTCAACAATTTCTAGAGCGATGCTTGAGGTCACCACCCAATCTGCACGCGCTTTTACTGCAGCAGAGGTATTGGCGTAAACCACCACGGTGCGATCAGGATGCTGGTCACAAAAGGCTGAAAATTTCTCGATAGGGCATGCGATATCCAGTGAACATGTAGCTTCGAGGTCGGGCATCAACACCGTTTTATTCGGGCTCAGAATGCAGGCGGTCTCGCCCATAAACCGCACGCCCGCGACCACCAGCATATCTCCTTCACAATCACGACCAAACCGGGCCATTTCCAGTGAATCCGCAACCAATCCGCCGGTTTCTTCAGCCAGTGATTGCAATTCCGGATCAGTGTAATAGTGCGCCACCAACACAGCTTTTTTTTCTTTTAACAGGGCTGCTATGTCACGGCGATATTGCTGTTGCTCTGCCTCACCCGTGATTTTTTTAACAGGAACGCTGGCCAGATAATTACGCACCAGCAAATTATCAGACACCAATCGATCGCTGGCGGAATCCGGAAAGTTGGGGGCTTGTTCGTTCATCAGGATACCTGCTCAAAACAGTACACATGAGTGTGATGATACCACAGCACTCAAATGGCGACAGGCAAAACAAAATTTGCGGGCAACTGCATCCAAAACTGGCTCGGGATGCATCTGGCTCATGTATTGATAGCTTTTTTTTGATATTCAATCCCACTTTTTTTATATAGAGGCGTAACGTATGACTGAAGAACTGATTCCGATCGTAGCGTTAATTGTTACAGGGTGCTGTGTATTGATTCCATTTTATCTTCGATATCTTACCGGGGTTAAAAAAATGGAAACACTAGTAAAACTTGCAGAGAATGGCACCGATATCAAAGCTGACACACTAAGCCTGCTCAGCCGTGAAACTGGCCCGATAACTGACTTTAGACGAGGCATGATCTTTATCGCTATCAGCATTCCGGTAACGGCCAGCCTGTTGATCGTCGAACGATATGAACTGGCTGTTTTGCTGGGAGGAATCCCTCTATGCGTTGGCGCAGCCTTTCTAATGGTAATCCGGTATGGACGTCGGGCAATAGCCAACCAAGCCTGAATACTGACCAGATCGTATGCCGGGGATATTTTCTGGCCACAGATAAACGAGAACAGCAAACTCATTTTTCAGAATCAGATTTAATTCACAGGGTTCTGCTTAGAAATGACAACAAAGCCTTTGGCGAACTGGTCAGTATGCACCAGAGTCACGTCAGGGGCTTTTTGCGTCGCCTGTGTAAAACCGATTCGATTGCAGATGATCTTGCCCAGGATACCTTTGTAATCGCCTACCGGCAGTTAGCGAAATTCAAAGGAAGCGGTAGTTTTGAAGGATGGCTGCTGCGCATTGCGTATCGATGTTTTCTGCAGAATTATCGCCAACAGAAACAACTAAAAAGATTTTATGAGTTCCTGACTCAACAACAATCAAATGATGCAGACATTTTTATGAACAAGCCCGAGGACAAGCTTGATCTGGAGCGCGGACTGGCAAAGCTTGAACCCATTCAGGCTGCGGCAATTACACTAAACCTCAGCATGGGTTATTCTCATGCCGAAGTATCACTCATTCTTGAAATCCCTCTGGGTACTGCCAAGTCGCATATAACCAGAGGTATGGAGCGCCTGCGGCAACTAATATCTGACTCTGACAAAGAGAGCACATCATGTCACTGAAAACAAATGAACCTCTCGAGATAATAATGAGTGCAACACCACTCCCAGAAATTGTAGATGCGGGGTTTGCAAAGAGTGTGCTAAACCGAACGCGGCGACTGAAATGGCAACGCCTCGGGCTCAACTCAACTGTATGGGGCTGCACTGTATTGTCATCTTTAGCCGTCATTCCCTGGCATATTTTTTTGACTGAAATGCAGCAACTGATGACGCCAGCGCTGTATCGTCTGGATCAACTCACAGATGTAATTGCAGTAGGGGAATGGTTGGAATACGGGATCATCCAGCAATTCACTGGCAACCAGGCAATGCTCCACACTGTTCTTATAGTAACTTTGTTTGCAAGCCTGACCGCCGGCTTGATGACAGAGGACTAGACTCGGGGCTGACAAACAGCAGACCGTAAGTCAATTTCGATTTCTAGATTTGTTTGCAGAAAAAAGATGGTGGGGCGTGATGGATTCGAACCATCGACCAATTGGTTAAAAGCCAACTGCTCTACCGCTGAGCTAACGCCCCATGAAGCACGATTCTTTTTTAGAGCTGTAGTCCGACAAAAGAGAGTGCGCATCATACTATGAGACTAAAAAAACTCAAGTAATTTGTGATCAGTTAGCAGTTCTTTCTCCCACTCGGAGATGGTTTCAAGTTAATGAAGGTGAAAAAAAATACTGAGTCGGATCAACAATTCCGGCATTAGCAAAGCCCATTCTCCGCAATCTGCAACTATCACAACGGCCACATGCACGGCCTTCTTCGTCAGCCTGATAACAAGAAACAGTCAGTGAATAATCAACGCCAAGACCTGTACCCATCGAAACGATTTGTGCTTTGGTCATTCTGATCAGCGGCGTACGGATACGTATAGGATGACCTTCAATGCTGGCCTTTGTTGCGAGGTTAGCCATTTTTTCAAACGCTTCTATATACTCTGGTCGGCAATCGGGATATC
Source organism: Gammaproteobacteria bacterium (assembly GCA_947458495.1). Lineage (GTDB taxonomy): Bacteria > Pseudomonadota > Gammaproteobacteria > Pseudomonadales > Pseudohongiellaceae > Pseudohongiella. The sequence goes on from CANHAR010000005.1 coordinate 10,520, forward strand.
CGGAATAGTCCAGCGCATTAACCCCAATAAAGATAGCATCTGCGTGCAGGACTTCAGCCCAAGCCAATGCATAAGATAAAAACACGGTATTGCGTGCTGGTACATAGGTCGCTGGAATCTGATTCAACACCACCCCATCTATTGGGACATCCACAGAGTGATCTGTTAATGCTGACCCTCCCAGTCGGCCAATCCCCAAAGGGATGATCTGGTGGCTGAGAGCACCAAAGTAACGGGTCAACTGACCTGCAGCGGTTAACTCACTGGATGAGCGCTGGCCATAATCAAAACTCAGAGCATAACACTGATAACCTTCAGACTTGGCAATGGCAAGACACGTCGCTGAATCGAGACCGCCTGAAACAAGTACCACAGCCTTTTTTTCTACAGCACTCACCGCTAAACTCCCTACAGTTAATAACCCGGTTTGTTACCCCAGATTATCTTGTGCAACTGTACTTGCATTCGAACCTGGATTCGATCCTCGATGATCCACTCCGCCAGTTTTTCATACTCAACTTGCGCGAAAGAAGGCGAAAACAACACTTCACCTACACGAGACAACAAATCGTATTGATCAACCTTTGCTTTGGACCATTCATAATCATTTCGGTCGCAAATAACAAACTTAACCTCATCTTTGGTCCTTAACCTACCTACATTTGACTCGAGATTTCGATCGCACTCCCCAGAACCCGGTGTCTTCATATCCATGATGACCTTAACACGCTCATCAACACCGGAGATATCGATAGCGCCACTGGTTTCTAAAGAGACCTTTAAACCTTGGTCACATAGCATTTTCAAAAGCACAAGACATCCGGGCTGAGCCAGAGGCTCACCACCCGTTACACAAACGCGACGCGCCCTCGCATTACTTAACTCTGCAAGAATATCTGCCAGTTGAATCTGGCGACCCTCATGAAAAGCGTACTCGGTGTCGCAGTATCCGCAGCGTAACGGACATCCAGTCAATCGAATGAAACTCGTCGGCAAGCCAACTGTACTGCTCTCGCCTTGCAACGAGTGAAAAATTTCGTTAATCCTAAGACTCAGGCCTGTTCCCATAGCAATCAGCTTCACAGAATTCAGTGTGAAATTTCAAAAGAGTGTATAAATACTAAAAAGAGAGGCGTGCAGATGTCTTGACGACACATAGACGGATCTACAGGGGAGGCATATCTGAACACCCCATGCATGCCATTTGTTTTGTTGAAAGTCAGTTTATAGACCGCAGATATATGTCAGCAAGGTTAGCTGCTGAGGTATTAGGAAAGCGTGTAACAACATCTTGCAGCATCATTGTGGCATTGGTGTTATCGCCCAACCGATGATAAACCGCTCCCAACGAATACATGGCGTCTTCAATCTTCCGACCATCCGGATACTCGGTCAGAATTGTTTCAAAGGCTGTCCTAGCCTCATTGAACATCGACAGGTTGACATAAGCCTGCCCTTGCCAGTAGTAGGCATTAGTAACAAATCGACCATCAGGATACTCAGCGAGATATTGCCCAAACTGTTCAATCGAAGCCTGATATTGCTGCTCCTGAAGTAAAGAATCCAAAGCCAGCTCATATAGCTGTTGCTCTGTCAGAATACCGGTTTGAATAGGAGCTATACCAGAAATTGCGGGCATCACTGTCGCTGGAACTACAGAAGAAACAGGAGATTGCGCGGTTATAGTTGCGGAATCTACTGATCCCCCGCCAGACACAACTTCAGCACTTGTTGAAGCCGAGCCGGTTGCCGTAGAACTCGGTTTTGAAACCGTATTGACAGGAGCTAGATTTGAACTGGCCGCTGTTGATGATGGTGAAGCAGGGGCCGACTCCATTTCCTGATAAATTGAACTTAGTCTTGAATCCAGATCTGTATATCTATCCAGAGAGTCTTGCTGCAATCGATTTATTTGGTTGGCTTGTTCCTCAACCATTCCACGTAATGTTTCCATTTCACCGCGCAGAGCGGTGAACTGATCAAGCAATAACAACAGAGCATCATTATTAGCCGCCCCAGCCTGAGCAGCGATAACAATCGGTACAAGACCTGCTTGTCCTATTGCAGAAACTGACCCTGCAGAAGAAGCAAAGGCAGTCGTGTTAAACACGACTGCCATTACCGCGCCAGCAAACTTCGACTGGAAACGATTCATGCAATTAACCCGCAGGTTGAACTTCTACACGGCGATTCTGACGGTATGCATCTTCTGCCTGTCCATTTACAGCTGGACGCTCTTCACCATAGCTCACTGTTTCCAGCTGGCTGCGTGACGCGCCATTTACGATCAGGAAATCGCGGATGCTGTTAGCACGACGCTCACCCAGAGCTAGGTTGTACTCACGAGTGCCGCGCTCATCAGCGTGCCCTTCCAGACGTACACTTCGGTTCGGGTTAGCGGCCAAATTACGAGCGTGAACAATCAATGTCTCACGATCGGAAGGCTGGAACTCAGCGACGTCAAAGTCAAAGTAGAATACTGTAGTATTCAGCGCTGCCTGTTCACGACGCTGCTGCTCCTGACGCTCCCGCTCCAGTCGCTCTTGTTCCAGTCGAGCAGCACGAGCGGCATCAGACTCACCAGCAGTCTGAGCAACAGGAGCCATCTCTTCTGTGTCACTGGTTGAACTGCAAGCAGCCAGACCAATGATAGTCAAAGCCAATACAGCTGATTTAAATACGTTATTAAATTGCATTCCCACGTTTAGCGTCCTCCGAAAGACAACCCATAAAAAAACTATGCCCTAATTTAAGTACGGAGACCAAGAAGGTTCACGTACATCGCCCTGCGGAGATGGTAAACGGAATTTGACGCGGCCGTCAATGGAAACGGCATCTAATACGCCCCTTCCACCTGCAGTTGTGCCGAACATGATCATACTTCCGTTTGGTGCCACGCTGGGAGATTCATCAAGTGCGGTCTCTGTGAGCTTGATTACCCTTGAGGTCTGAACATTCAGAATGGCAATGCCATAACTGTTGTCCTGGCGGGTTTCACGTCTCACATGCACCAGGTTCACTCCGTCAGGAAGAAACTGGGCCTTCGCACAATAAAAACAATCAAACGTCATCCGCTCCGGCAATCCGCCAGTGGCATCGACTTTATAAATCTGCGGCTGACCTGTCCGGTCAGAGGTAAAAATAACGCTGTTACTGTCGAGCGTCCACGCCGGCTCAGTCTCAGCACGCGGATGATCTGTCAATTGGCGCAGCTCGTTAGTGACGAGATCGAGCACATAAATATCGGGACTTCCATCTTTTGACAACACCATTGCCAGTTTACTTGCATCCGGAGACCATACAGGTGAACTGTTGATGCCAGGGAAATTTGTGACCTGCCGCCGCTGCCCTGTCGAGAGATCTTGAATGTAAATACGTGGCAAATCAGTCTCAAACGAAACATAAGCAATCTGACCGCCATCAGGCGACCACACAGGAGACATTATGGGCTCTCTGGACTCCAGCAGTATTTGAGCGCGACGACCATCGTAATCCGCATAGTGCAGCTTGAAAATTGTACTGCCTATCGGGCCTTCAGCAGAAACGTACATAATTTTTGTGGAGAATGCCCCACGTCGCCCGGTAATTTCCTGGTAAACAACATCACTGATTTCGTGAGCAATATCACGCAGTTGAGTCATGCTACCGGTGAGAACCTCTCCGAGAACCTTACGCTCACGGTTGATATCAAAAAATTCCCACTGCACTTGCACCATCTGGCCCCCTGGCACCTGACTGATCTTGCCAACCACCAGATATTGCTGTGCAAGTATGCGCCAGTCTCTGTAATGAACTTCGCGCTCTTCAGATGGCAGGCTCAGCATATTGGCACGCGACAATGCACTGAACTCACCTACCTGCTCAAGATTGCTGGAAATAATCTGAGCGATATCTTCATCCAAGAGATTGGCGCCATCCCATGCAAACGGCACAACGGCGACAGGAATAGGATTATCTACCCCGCGAGTAATCTCGATATTCAACTCCGCGGCCGACAACCTTAGAGAAAATACCAGCACCAATACAAACATCATCAGGCTGCTTTTTTTCAATTCAGTAAGTCCTCTGGTCTGAACGTTAACAACAAAGAACGGAAACTCCGTTCAAACATTCGCGGCGGCATTCCCTGCAATTCCGAAAACCGGCCCACGGCTCGTACAGCAGTTTCAGCCGCTCTATCGAAGGCTGGATCTCCACTGGATCGGACAATTTCAACATCAACCACATCACCAGTTGGCACCAATCTGATTCTCAGCACGGCTGTCATATCATTTCTGGCACTGGGCGGCCTGGACCAGTTACGTTGCACAAGGTCATGAATGACGGCTGTATAAGCCATAATTATTTCCGACTCTGTTTCCGCCTGTTCCCGCGCCGAAGCCTCCGCAGCTGCCTGAGCAGCGGCGTCCGCCTGACGCTGCTGTTCCTGCCTTTGCGCTTCTTGCTGCTGCCGCTCTGCCTCCTGCTGTCGGGCGACTTCCTGCTGGCGTGTTATTTCCCGCTCGCGCTGCTGCTCAGCCTCTTGCTGTTCACGCTGTTGGCGCAACACTGCCTGACGTTGCTGCTCCTGCTGCGCTGCTTCAGCACGTGCCGCCTGTTCTTGTATCGCCTGCTCCTGTCTTGCCTGTTCTTGTCGCGCCTGTTCTTGTCGCGCCTGTTCCTGGCGCTGGCTCTCTTGCCTGACCTGCTCTTCACGCTGACGCTGCTGGTCAGCACGCTGCTGTTGAACCTGCTGATTACGCGCCTGTGGGTTCTCTTCAACCAGCAGGGCCTTCACGGCAGGCGGTCTCACAACTTCGAGCACTTCCGAATCGGCACGTCCCATGATCAAAAACGACCCAAGGATCAAACCGTGGATCAGCAAAGCCAGCATTATCGAAAACGGGTACCCATTAAATGCTGTCACGCTATCTATTCCAGTGGTTTCGTAACCAGATTCGGGCTGTTTACACCTGCGATACGTAGTGCTTCCATTAAGCTGATAAAGGGGCCATAACTGGCGTTGGCATCACCTTCAACAAAAATCTGTATAGCAGGATTCACCTGCACAATACTGGCCACCTGCTGACCAATTAGCTCAAGTGGCACTGCTGATTGCGCTTCCTGCTCAGTTACACCCAGGCTAATAAAATATTCATTATCAGCAGTCAGCTCTATGACCAGCGTTTCTGCATTTTCATCCAACTCCAGCGGCTCCGAGCTTGCCTGAGGCAGATCTACACGCAAACCCTGCGTCAACAAGGGAGCGGTCACCATAAAAACGATAAGCAACACCAGCATGACATCAAGGTAGGGGACTACGTTGATCTCAGAAACCGGTTTACGCTTCTTTCTGACTATTTCCATGATTCTCAAAGCCTTGATCGTTGAGAGCTTTTAACTGACTGCTACCGTGAGCGACTTCAGTCAAGCTTTTGTAGCTGGCGCGCTGGCAACCTGCCTGTGAAGAATGCCGGCAAACTCTTCAGTAAAGGTGATGTAATTACCGGCAATAACGTCTACCTTTGTTGAATATCGGTTGTACGCTACAACGGCGGGTATCGCTGCAAACAAGCCCATTGCTGTTGCGATCAGCGCCTCGGCGATACCGGGCGCAACGACCTGCAGTGTTGCCTGGCTCTGTTCTGCGAGACTGATAAATGAATTCATGATACCGATGACCGTTCCAAACAACCCTATGTAGGGTGTTACTGAACCAACGGTTGCCAGGAAGGGCAGATGCTTCTCAAGTTTTTCCTCTTCTCGTGAATACGCTACACGCATAGCACGCTGAGCACCCGCCATAACGCCATCGGAATTCACACCACCTTGCTGACGCAAACGCATGAATTCCTTGAAGCCCGCTCTGAAAATGTTTTCCATACCACCCGTGGGTTTGTTCGCCTTTTGCTGATCACTACCTTCACGGTACAACTGACTCAGGTCCATGCCAGACCAGAACCTCTTTTCGAATCCACTCATTCCTTGCTCAGCGCTGTTTAACACCAGCCACCGCTGCACGATCATCACCCAGGAAATAATAGAGGCCAGCAACAGGATCAACATGACCAGTTGCACAACTATTGTTGCCTCAAGAATTAACGACCAAACGTTTATAGAGCCGCTATGCACTAGAGAATTCCTTTAACCGGTTACATGTCCAAAAACTGGCGGCATTATAAGCTTAATTAAATACTTATAACACTCCGGCCAGTGGTTTGAGGCTGATAAAATATGGCGAAATCATGATAATTGGGTGATATGCGAGGGATCAGCCCAAGGTAGGGGCAACCAGTCCGAATTGAAGATAGGCGTGAGGTGTCACCATCCGGCCCCGTGGGGTTCGCATAATAAAACCTTGTTGAATCAGATAAGGCTCAAGTACGTCTTCGATGGTATCTCTTTCTTCACTGATTGCCGCTGCGAGACTGTCAACACCAACAGGCCCACCACCGAACTTTTCGATCATGGTGAGCAATAGTTTCCTGTCCATGTGATCGAATCCGTTGTTATCGATACTGAGCATATCCAGAGCTTTATCAGCTATCTCAAGCGTAATGGAACCGTCATGCCTGACTTCGCTGAAGTCGCGTACCCGGCGCAATAATCGGTTGGCAATGCGCGGCGTCCCTCGTGAACGGCGCGCTATCTCAAAAGCTCCTTGCTGGTCTATAGCGCAACCCAAAATCCGGGCAGAGCGAATGACGATTTCACAGAGTTGTTCGGCAGTGTAGAACTCCAGTCGTTGAATAATCCCGAATCTGTCCCGTAGTGGAGAAGTCAACAGACCTGCCCGTGTTGTTGCGCCTACCAGCGTAAATGGTGGCAACTCCAGTTTTATTGAACGCGCGCCAGGCCCTTCGCCGATCATGATATCCAGTTGGTAGTCTTCCATTGCCGGATACAGTATTTCTTCGATAGCCGGGCTTAGGCGATGAATTTCGTCAATAAAGAGCACATCTCCGTGTTCAAGGTTGGTCAGCAATGCCGCCAAATCGCCGGCTTTTTCAAGCACCGGACCTGAAGTGGTTTTGATCGCCACATTCAGTTCGTTGGCAATGATATTCGCCAGTGTGGTTTTCCCCAAACCGGGAGGACCAAAAATCAGCGTGTGATCAAGAGGCTCCGAACGTTGCCTGGCTGCACTTATAAAGATATCCATCTGATTTTTGACGTCAGTCTGACCTATGTAGTCTTTCAGACTCAAGGGGCGGATAGCCCTGTCAACTGACTGCTCCAGCGGAGCAAGTCCGGGCGAGACAAGACGCTCGTGTGCAGCGCGATCAAAATCTGACATGTCTGATGTGCTTCCTATTTAGACCATGGCTCTGAGTGCAAGCCGGATAATGTCCTCACTGCGCTCAATGCCTGGCTTGTCCTTCATCACCCGGACAATCATCCTCGCTGCGTCCTGCGGCTTGTAACCCAACGCTATCAGCGCGGTTTCGGCATCCTCACTCAACTGACTGTTGCCTGATTCTTTTGGCACTGTAGCTCCGCTATTTGCAGGCCCTGCTTCCCACGCAGACAGGCGGTCGCGCATATCCAGCACCAGACGCTCTGCGGTCTTTTTGCCTATGCCAGGAATTTTGGTCAGAGCATTCACATCGTTGGTTTGCACCAGCCGCACAAACTCAGCAGCAGGAACCCCCGACAAAATTGCCAAGGCTACTTTTGGACCTATCCCTGTGACCTTGATCAGCGCCCTGAACAGTGCACGCTCAGGCTCTTCCAGAAAACCAAATAACTGATGGGCATCCTCGCGCACGGCCATATGCGTAAACAGCACCACACCCTGACCGATAGGTGGCAACTGGTAAAACGTACTCATCGGGGCTAACAATTCGTAACCAACCCCGTTGACATCCAACAACAGGTCGGGCGCCTTTTTTTCGAGCAATACTCCTTTTAATCGACCTATCAATTTACGCTCCCGCAATGATCGCCTTGTAAATCCACAGATACCATCATGTCTTGTAACGGTGCCCGCCGAAGCTGCGTGCGGCAGCAATACGCACCATACTTTGGCGACTATTAGCATGGCAAATGGCGATTGCCAATGCGTCAGCAGCATCTGACTGTAGCGTGCCCTGCAATCCAAGCAACACCTTGATCATATGCTGCACCTGCAGTTTGTCAGCCGCACCAGAACCGGTCACTGCCTGCTTGACCGTGCGCGGGGTGTATTCAGCCACTGAGAGGTCAAACTGCAGGCAGGCGACCATCGCCGCGCCGCGTGCTTGGCCTAACTTCAGTGCGGAAGACACACTTTTACCAAGAAACACTTCCTCGATAGCGCACTCTTGCGGGCTATACTGCTTGATGATGTTGGTCAAGGCAAAAAAGATATCGCGCAGGCGCTGCGGATGCTCCACCGGCAGTGGCCGAATACAACCACAATCGACATAAGTCAGTTTGTTTCCGACTGACTCAATGATGCCGTAGCCGGTTGCGCGCGAGCCAGGGTCAATACCCAGAATCAGAGTCACCCACACCTCACACACTTAAGCGGACAGTATAAACCGGCAAACCAGATCGACTTGCCGGTTGGATTGATATCACTCAGCCTGTGCTGGTGCAGCTGCTGTCGGCACTGCCACCTTTTCTCGCAGACGAATGTTAAGTTCACGCAACTGCTTGGCAGAAACCGGCCCGGGCGCATCAGTCAACGGACACGCTGCAGACTGAGTCTTCGGGAAAGCCATCACATCACGAATAGACGTTGTACCCGTCATCAACATGATCAGCCGGTCCAAACCGAAAGCTAGACCGCCATGCGGCGGAGCACCGGAAGCCAGCGCATTAAGGAGGAATCCAAATTTTTCCTGAGCCTCCTCCTCGCCTATTCCAAGCAGCTCGAATACAGCCTGCTGCATATCAGGACGGTGGATACGAATTGAACCACCACCTAATTCTGTGCCATTCAACACCATGTCGTAAGCACGCGACAAGGCTTTATCCGGGTTATCACGCAGCTCCTCAGGCGAGCAGGACGGTGCCGTAAAGGGGTGATGCAGCGAGTTAAGATTACCCTCTTTATCGCGCTCGAACATCGGGAAGTCAATTACCCACAACGGCGCCCATCCAGAGCGGGTTATTCCAAGATCCGCGCCAACTTTCAGGCGCAATGCGCCGATGGCTTCACAAACCGGGCCAAACTTGTCAGCACCAAAGAATATGATATCGCCTGTGGCGGCATGAACCCTGGCCAACACAGCTTTGACAACGTCTTCAGGCATAAACTTGATAATCGGCGACTGCAGTCCGTCAAGCCCTGCAGCAATATCGTTGACCTTGATCCAGGCGAGACCTTTGGCACCGTAAATGCCTACAAATTTTGTGTAATCATCAATTTCCTTGCGTGTCAGTGATGCACCGCCTGGAACACGCAGCGCAATCACCCTACTGTCAGCGTCATTGGCTGGGCCGGAGAACACCTTGAAATCGACGTTTTTCATTAGATCAGCGATATCGGTAAATTCCAGATTGTTACGTAGGTCCGGCTTATCAGACCCAAAACGACGCATAGCTTCAGTCCAAGTCATGCACGGAAAATTCCCGAGATCCACATCCAGATGCTTCAGGAAGATACCGCGGATCATGCGCTCCATGATGCCCATGATGCCCTCTTCATCAAGAAAGGATGTCTCGATGTCGATCTGAGTAAACTCAGGCTGCCGGTCGGCACGCAGGTCTTCGTCACGGAAGCACTTGGCAATCTGATAGTAGCGATCAATGCCCGCCACCATCAGCAACTGCTTAAACAGCTGCGGCGACTGCGGCAACGCAAAAAACTGGCCGGGATGTGTACGGCTGGGCACCAGATAGTCACGGGCTCCTTCAGGCGTTGCCCGGGTAAGAATGGGGGTTTCGATATCCAGAAAACCGTTTTCATCGAGGAAGTTCCGGATCGAATTGCTGACTTTTGAGCGAAACCGAAGCCGGTCAATCATCTCTGGGCGACGCAGATCGATATAACGGTGACGCAGGCGGATATCCTCTCCCACCGTCGCGTGTTCATCCAACTGGAAAGGCGGAGTCTTGGCTTGTGACAGTATTTCCAGGGTGTGTGCCAACACTTCGATAGCACCACTGCGCATATCCGGGTTAGTTGTTCCCTGCGGGCGCGAACGCACAAGACCTGTGACTCGAACCACAAATTCACTGCGCAGCGTCTCTGCCAGGTTAAAGCTGTCTGCACGATCCGGATCAAACACAATCTGACACAGCCCCTCGCGGTCGCGCAGATCCACAAATATCACGCCACCATGGTCACGTCGACGATGCACCCAACCACACAGGCTGACGGTTTCGCCGTTGAGCTGTTCGTTCAAATCTCCGCAATAATGGCTGCGCATACGCTTTCCTGTTTCTCTTTCTGAATTATCTGATGGTTAATGTCTATCGTCCGGCGCCACCGGGTCAAGCTGTGGCGGAACTGCTTGCTGTCTTGCTGCTTGCTGTCTTGCTGGTTTCGGTCTTGCTGGTTTCGGTCTTGCTGTTTTCTGACTTGCTACCTTCAGTCTTGTTCGTTTCGGTCTTTGCAGATTCTCCGTCCTGGGTACCATGACGCTTGTTTGTGGTCTTGAAATCTGTTTCATACCAACCTGCTCCCTTAAGCCGAAAGCTGGGAGCAGATATCTGTTTTGATAATGCCAGCTTGTGACAGGCAGGGCACTCAGTCAGCGGAGCATCGCTGAATCTCTGAATTGCTTCCAGCTGATGCCCACAATCTTTGCATTGATACTCATAAATCGGCATATAGAAATCCTGGTTTCGAGCATATGTGCAACTGCAACGGACTGACTATACAGCAAGCACACTCCCGAGGAGATGCCACCAAATCGAAGGCGCGGATTATAACTCAAGAAATCATCCATCAGCACCTGTATTGCGGCTTTTGCTGAGACTCATTTGAGCACTTGCGACGATATGCTCAATCCATTATAAATAGCTTCAAGTATGGCGTTTTTAAACGCGATTTCTTCATGCTTCTTTTTTATCACTCTACTTTGTTACAGGATCCGGCATGGCAGCGTCCAAACCTTTAGTCAAAAAAACAACAGCAATAACTGAAAAATATACAAAAACCGCCATTCTCACTGAAATTGCGACAAATACCGACCTCACCAGAAAACAGGTAGATGCAGTTCTCAACGAATTGGGTGGCATTATTGAGCGCCACCTCAAAAAACGCGGCGTGGGAGAATTCACCTTGCCTGGCTTGCTGAAGATCAAGGCTGTTAAAAAACCGGCGCAGCCGGCACGAAAGAATGTTCCCAATCCGTTCAAACCCGGCGAAACGATGGATATCGCCAAAAAGCCCGCCAGTACAAGAGTAAAAATATTGCCGTTAAAGAAGTTGAAAGAGTTCGCACAGCAATAAGGATCTCGATTCTTGGGGCAGCAGTCGAAGACGCTGCCCCGTATCTTTGCAATACTGCGTCTGGCTACAACCTTCAAACGTAGACCCCGGTGCCAGTAGGCCCGGCAGAAATTTCTACCATCCATTTAAACCTCAGAAACACCGGATTCCGCATGCGCACCAGTCAATACCTCATTGCAACCCTCAGAGAAACCCCTGCCGATGCCGAAGTTATCAGCCACCAGTTGATGCTGAGGGCCGGGCTGATCAGAAAACTGGCCAGCGGCATGTACACCTGGTTACCCGCCGGATTGCGTGTATTGCACAAAGTCACCGCAATTGTCCGGGAAGAAATGAACCGCTCAGGCGCACTTGAAGTGTCCATGCCAGTCGTTCAATCAGCCGAGCTCTGGCAGGAATCAGGGCGCTGGGACAAGATGGGGCCGGAACTACTGAGGTTTGTCGATCGTCATGAACGCCCCTTCTGCCTGGGCCCAACCCATGAAGAAGTGATCACCGACCTGATTCGCAATGAGTTCAATAGCTATAAGCAATTGCCTGCCAACTTCTATCAGATACAGATGAAGTTCAGAGACGAGCGTCGACCCCGTTTTGGGATCATGCGTGCGCGTGAGTTTCTGATGAAGGACGCATACTCTTTTCACATCAATCAGACATCACTGGAACAGACTTACCAGCTGATGTATCAAACTTACAGCAACATATTCAGCCGCCTCGGCCTGGATTTCCGTGCTGTGCTGGCAGATACCGGCAATATTGGCGGCAGTACCTCTCACGAGTTCCACGTGCTGGCAGACTCTGGTGAAGATGACATTGTTTTCAACTCAACTGGCAGCTACTCAGCCAACATAGAGCTCGCTGACGGTTTTATCAGGGATCTCGATGATGGCAGCGCTGATATGCTGCAAAGCCGGGAGATAGATACTGCTCAGGCTCATACGATCGAGGCGTTGACCAGCCTGCTTGAGTTGCCGGCAACACGATTGATCAAAACCCTGATTGTGAAAGCCGTGCAAAGCGATACCAATCCTCACGGGCTGATGGCGCTGGTCTTGAGAGGAGACCAGGAACTTAATGACATCAAGGCAGAAAAACTGTCGGGTATTGTTTCTCCCCTGACCTTTGCCAGCGACGATGAAATTGAAAACGTGATCGGCTGCAAACCTGGCTGCCTTGGCCCCAACAATCTTGATTTTCCGGTGGTTGTTGATCGCAGTGCCGAAAAAATGCGCAACTTCATTTGTGGCGCAAACAAGTCCTCCACTCATCTGGCTGACGCCAATTGGGGCAAGGACTGTCGCTTTGACATGGTTGCAGATATCCGCAAAGTGAAAGAAGGCGATCTGAGTCCCGATGGCCAGGGTGACCTGCTGATCAAACGCGGTATCGAGGTAGGCCATATCTTCCAGCTCGGCACCAAGTACAGCCAGGCCATGAATGCCTCGGTGTTGGACGAAAACGGACGCTCTGTGCTGATGACCATGGGTTGTTATGGCATTGGCGTCAGTCGAATTGTTGCAGCGGCCATTGAGCAGAATAATGATGCCAACGGGATTATCTGGCCGGATGCTATTGCGCCGTTCCAGGTGGCAATCATCCCGCTGAATGCGCACAAATCTCCCCGAGTCACTGAGATCAGCGAGCAATTGATGACAGACCTCGAAAAAGCTGGTTTTGAGGTGCTACTTGATGACAGGGATAAAAAGACCAGTCCGGGCGTAAAATTTGCGGACATGGAACTGATGGGGATCCCTCACCGGATTGTGGTATCGGATCGCGGTCTCGAAAACAATGAACTGGAATACAAATCCAGGCGAGCGGAAAATGCAGAAACAGTACCTCTGGCATCTGTACTGGAATTTTTGCGTGCTCGCATTGCCACGTGAACTGGTAATCAGCGGATCATAGCCACTGAAACCCTGCGTAAAGGGAGGCTTATGTCCATCAGTTGAATGCATGATCTGTTAAGTGCCCAGGAAAGCACACGCTGGCGCCAACCGGACAATCAACTTCCGCAGTGGCAGCGCTCAGGCCTGCGCGGCTTACACATTACATTTGCTGTCGTCACAAATATCACGGAAGGGCAGTTGCTTCAACAACCACCGGTTCTCGCAAACTGCTGGAACCGGAGCAACTCTCAGTAGAATGAACGGCATTGTTAACCCTATTTTGCAGGAATAATAAGATGGCCAACACAACCCCCTATATCCTGGTGCTGTACTACAGCAGACAAGGAGCCACTGCCGCCATGGCGCAACTGATTGCACGTGGTGTGGAGCAGTCAGGCGATATTGAGGCGCGACTAAGAACGGTACCGTCAGTTTCTCCCGATCACCAACCATCTATTCCAGCGGTCCCACCGACAGGCGCAGTGTATTGCTCTGAAGCCGATCTCCGAGAGTGCGCAGGCCTTGCCATGGGCAGCCCTACCCGATTCGGCAACATGGCTTCAGCATTAAAATACTTTCTCGACAATACCGGTGCACTCTGGGCAACAGGCGCGTTAATTAACAAACCTGCAGCCTTGTTCACATCAACATCCAGTATGCATGGCGGGCAGGAAAGCACCTTATTGAGTATGAGCTTGCCGCTTTTACATCATGGCATGCTGATCTGCGGGCTGCCCTACAGCGAACAGGCGCTGATGCGCACACAAACCGGCGGCACACCTTATGGAGCAAGCCACCTGGCAGGCATCAACAGCGACTTGCCACTCAGCAGCGACGAACAGCAACTGTGTATTGCTATGGGCAAGCGATTGGGATACCTGGCACTTAAACTGGGGAAGGAAACAGCACAATGACACAAACATGGACGCCCATACCTGCATCAGTGCAACGCGCACGAATGGCATCATTAATCAGCTATTTTGGGCTGATCGGTCTTTTAACCGGCAACGCGATTGTTAACTTTATCGGCGGAATGCCGGCTGGAGTTGCCATATTCTTGTGGTTATTCGCAGTTCTGCCTTTAAGTATTTTTTTGTCAGGTCTGCGCCGCAACAATAATCTGCGAACTTACGCATGGTTGTGTTTTCTGATACTGATGTACTTTCTGCATGCGGTCACCATCGCGTTTACAGCGGGTACTTTGTTCTACGGGGTTGTTTACAGCGTGTTATGTGTCGCGATCTTTTGCTCGATGGTTATCTACATCAGGCTAGCCAAAAAGCATCTGGGGATGTCTCTTCTCAGATGACCTTGCAAACTACCAACCCATCACTGACTTCAGTAAGGGAATGGTGACTTTGCGCTGAGAGGACAAAGAATGTTTGTCCAGCAAGGTCAGCACCTTCAGCAATTGCGTCATGCTGCGCTCGCTGCGGGAGACCAGGTATCGCGCCACTTCATCTGATAACTCAAAACCCCGGCAGTCAGCGCGCAGTTTAAGAGCAACAGCTTTCTCATCATCACTGATCATCTGTAGATGAAATTGCGCGGAAGACTGCATTCTTGAGGTTAGATCGGGAAGTTTGAATCGGAGTTGCTGAGGTGGGGCATGTGCGCCGATCAGCAATGGCGTTTGATACTCTGACATCCGGTTGTAGAAGTTAAACAAGGCCAGCTCCCAGTCCGGCTGTCCGGCCAACTCATCTACCGAATCAAGACAAACCAACGCCATGGTTTCAAGTCCCGACAGAACATCGGGGTGTAGCGCCGGATTGCGCGAGAAGTCCAGATAAAAGGCTCTGACCCCCAATAACTCAGCATCATGACAAACTGCCTGAAGCAAGTGTGAGCAACCAACAGAACACTCGCCCCACACCCAGATAAACTCATCCAGCACAGTTCCGCTGTGAGTTTTTGTCGGTGACTGTTTTACCCATCGCTGAAGAGCATTTTTCAGATACTGAACTACCCGACTGTTGTGGGATTCAGCGGCGCCGCAGTAAAAATTTCTGAACGTGGCGTCATCATCCAGGCTCAGCCTGAACGTTAACTGTTGCGGTAACACCTGACGCTGCGAATCAATCATTACCGCGTCCAACGGTAATGCAGAAGCTCACCTACCTGTTGACCCGGTTCAAAGTTAACCGGCTCCAGATCGCGCCCAAGACTGATAAAATCAGTAAGAGTCTGCCCGGTACCCACCAGTTTCAGATTTAACTCCAGACTATCAGCACGCAGCGAACTGACAGTAACCTGCCGGACAACTGACAGGCTTTCCAGATACTGTAACAGGCGGGTATGGTTTTGCAGATCACTGATGCCGTCAACGCGCATCAGCACCTGATCCTCACGCTCAAACTCGCTGGCAACAAGGCCAAAATAACCAGCCAACGTGACCGCAGCCCGATCAAGCGGGACTTCCATATACGATGCATGGTCATTGCTGATGTGATCAAAAATCTGGACCTCATCGCGGAACATAAACTGCCAGAAGCCAACAATGTCTCCAGCTGCGGTGATCAGTATACGTCCGGCAAGCACACTGTCAGCCGCATATCGGTTGGCCGCCTGGCGCAGTGCATCTGCATCCAGCGCCCAGGCCCGGTCAACACTCACTATCTGTCTGTCTTCGAGGTCTAGCAGAGGAATTAATACCGGCACGGCTCTGTTGTCCGAGAAAAGCCTGACCTGATCCAGCAGTTCATGCTCGGCACTGGATCCCAGCATGGTCCGCCGACCGCTGGCATCCTGCACAGTAACCCACAACAGCACGCTCGCGCGGTTGACATCCCAAACAGGTATGTTTGCACTCTCGAGCAGGTTATCGATCAGCGACTGGTCAAAACGCACATCAAGCTGCCCAGCCTGCTGCGACGTTGTACCACCTGACCTGAAGCTGACCTCTGCAACAAAACGATCTGAACTGTTCAACGCCGACGCTATCTGGGGATGTTCGAGCCAACGGGTCTCGCCCGTAACTTTGGTCACTACGCTGGCAAAGGCATCGCGGTAAGCACGACGGCGTTCCTGATCTGACTGATTGGCAACCGCTATCTCCTCCTGATACAAACCCTGCACAGGTAGCGCCTGCAACTGGGCAACAGGCACTGTGGTGATCAGCAGCAAAAGCAGCGTTCGTAAAACCCCGATACCCAGTGAAAAGAGGTTCAGCCCTGCGAAAAACTTGATGTGAAGTTGATTTTTCATGACCTCAATCATACCCGATCACCCTTTTGTTTTACATTATTGCCTGACGAAGAGACCTTCAACTGCTAAAATGCCGGCCTTCACTCCACGGGACCCTGCTCGCAACACTCGAGCGCTGACTAAATGACCAAGGCCATGACCTCCAAACCTAACTCTTCAGGCAATACCCCTTCGCAAACAACCGGCCTCAGTTACAAAGATGCTGGTGTGGATATTGATGCTGGCGATGCGCTGGTTGAAAAAATCAAATCAGTCACACAGTCAACGCGACGCAAAGAAGTGCTGTCAGGTCTCGGCGGTTTTGGTGCCTTGTGCGAGATACCCGAAGGCTATAAAAAACCAGTGTTGGTCTCCGCAACTGACGGTGTAGGTACCAAACTTAAGCTGGCGATTGACATGGGTAAACACGACACAATTGGCATAGATCTGGTTGCCATGTGCGTAAATGATCTGATTGTTTGTGGCGCCGAACCTCTGTTTTTTCTGGACTACTACGCAACGGGCGGTCTGAATGTGGATGTTGCCACCGAGGTTGTTACCGGTATTGGTGAAGGGTGTCGGCAGGCAGGTTGCTCATTGATCGGCGGCGAAACCGCCGAAATGCCGGGGATGTACCAGAAAGGCGACTATGATCTTGCCGGTTTTGCCGTCGGGGTCGTTGAAAAGGACCGTATTATTGAAAATGATCTGGTGAAACCAGGTGATGTGTTGATTGGTCTTGCATCTTCGGGTCCACACTCAAATGGTTACTCACTGATCCGCAAAGTGATCGAAGTCAGCGGTGCGCACCTGAGCGATTCTTTTGGCAGCAGCACGCTCGGCGCAACATTGCTGGCCCCAACCGAGATATACGTTAAAGCGATGCACGCTCTGATGGCCGAGATTCCGGTGCACGGCATGGCTCATATTACCGGTGGCGGCATCGTTGAGAACCTGCCGCGTGTGATGCCTGATTTTACCAGCGCGTTCATAGATTCTGATGCGTGGGTCAGACCTGCCATTTTTGATTGGCTGCAACTCAAAGGTAACATTGCACCCAGAGAGATGCTGCGCACATTTAACTGCGGTATCGGCATGATTGTCTGTGTAGCTGCCGGCAATGCGGCTCGCGCGCTGGAGATACTGCAACCAATGACACTGGGTGCTGTGGTGATTGGCAGCATTAAAATCAGCGAGAAGCAAACTCCTGATGTCATTGTGACAGGCAAACTGGCATGACCTCAGGGACGACAGCACATCCCGCTTGCCGGGTTGTTGTGCTGATCTCTGGCAACGGCAGCAATTTGCAGGCGCTGCTCGATTACCCGGATAAAAACTATCAAATCTGCCGCGTCGTCAGTAACCGGGCAGATGCCTACGGTCTGCAACGTGCACGAAATGCCGGCATTGGTATTGATGTACTCGATCATAAAGAGTTCACCACTCGCGAGACTTTTGATGACGAGTTAATGCGCATAATCGACTCCCATCAACCTGACCTGGTTGTGCTGGCAGGGTTTATGCGTATCCTCAGTTCAGGTTTTGTGCAGCATTACTCTGGCAGACTGTTGAACATTCACCCCTCATTGTTGCCCATGTACAAAGGGACAAATACCCACCAACGTGTGCTGGAAGCAGGCGATCGCTTCCATGGGGTCAGTGTACATTTTGTGACGGAGGAATTGGACGGCGGTCCGGTCGTGGCGCAAGCAAAGATACCTGTGCTCAGCAATGATGACAAAGACTCTCTGGCTCAGCGTGTTGCTACACAAGAGCACAGGATATACCCTGAGGTGGTATCGTGGTTTGCAGCCGGCAGGCTCCGAATCCTCAATGGCGCCGCCTGCCTTGATCAGGTCGTTTTGTCTGCTCAGGGAGTGCAAGTCAACATCAACGGGACACATGCTCATGCCCACATCAACAAGCCAAGCCAATAACCGATCTCGCCGGTTGCCATTTATTAGTCTGATTGTGATGTCCACACTGTTTTGGGCTGTTACGGCAGCACTCGCCGCCGATCAGCCACTGGCGCCATTGCCGTATGCCGCAAGTTATGAAGCCCGCGCCATGGGCATGCGTACTTCTGCTTATCGCACGCTGGAGTTGGCCGATAACAATCGCTTCCGCCTCAATCATGGACTGTCAGTCACTGCCCTGGGCGCCAATCTGATCACTGTCAATGAGAGCACGGAATTTGTGTGGCAGGCTCAAGGTGCTGTGCCCCTGCAGTATCACTATCAACAAAGCGGTGTTCGCCGACGCGATGAACAGGTTGCATTTGACTGGCAACAGTTAAGCGCCGCGATGAATCGCGATGGTCGCGAACAAACCCAGACACTTGAATCAGGCATGCAGGACAATCTCAGTTTTTCAGCACAGATGAGTGCTGATCTCCTCAATCAACCCGACCTCAGAACAACCGACACCCTTTTGACTTATCAGATTCTTGATGCACGACGCCTGGAGCATCACGAGTACCGGGTGGTCGGCGATGAGCGTATCAGCACCGCTGCAGGCGAACTGGATACCATCAAACTGGAACGTGTGCGTGACAGCGACAGCGGCAGATCAACGGTGATCTGGCTGTCAACGCAGCATCAGTTCATCCTGGCAAAGCTTGTACAGGTGGAAAGCAACGGTTCAGAAATGGAACTGACGTTGGAGAGTATCGAATGGACTGGCATCAGTAGTGCCCCGTAAGCATTTAACTGAGTTGATGTGTTTTTTCTCAATGCCACATAAAAACCTTCGTTATGTCGCAGATCGCAGGATTAAGCACTGAAACCATTGAGTGTGTTGCCGGGCTTGGCTAGAATCGGGCTAAACAAATAAGGAGAAGAAGCTATGTTCAGTAGACCCTCATTCACCACTAACATGACCCTGCTAGGCCTGGGCTTGGCAGCCTCTGCTGTCATTTCCTTCAGTGCCCTGGCTCAGGACGATTACACCGTACCACGTACCTGGGATGGCGTTCCTGACCTGCAGGGTGTCTGGCGTAATGCCACGGTAACTCCGCTTGAACGTCCTGAAGAACTGGGTACTAAAAGAGCCTATACGCGCGAGGAAGCAGCCGTACTCGAGCGCGCCGCCCAGCAGGAAGTAGAAGAAGATAACGAACCTCTGGATCCGAACCGCCCGCCCCCGCCGGCAACAGCGCTGCCGCCCGTCGGCAACTACGATCTATTCTGGACTGACAGAGGCATGTTCATGCCCAGCATCAACGGCGAATTCCGCACCTCCATTATCATAGAGCCCGAAAACGGTCGCTTCCCCGCCTACAAACCAGAGTTCCTGGCAAAACGGGCAGAGGAAAGAGCCAACGGCCCTGATCCCTTTGATGGCCCTGAAGGCCGAGGTGTGGGTGAGCGTTGCCTGCTGTCATTCGGGTCAAATTCAGGTCCGCCCATGCTTCCGGTGATGTACAACAGCCACTATGAAATATTCCAGTCACCAGGTTATGTCGTGATTCTGGCAGAGATGGTTAACGACGCCCGCATTATCAGAATTGTGGATGATCATGCACCCACGGCAGCAGTCATGGAAAAGTGGATGGGGGACTCTATCGGCCGCTGGGAAGGTGACACATTGGTCGTGGAGACCCGACATTTTAATCCTGACCAGAATTTCCGTGGCGCGTCTGACAACATGACCGTTATCGAAAAATTCCGCCGCGATGATGAGCACAAGATTATTTACAGCTTCACCGTAGAAGATCCTACCGTGTTTGAATCAAGCTTCACGGGAGAACTGGCACTGACTTCATTTGATGAGCCAATCTACGAATACGCCTGCCACGAAGGAAACTACGCACTGGCTGGCACGTTGGCAGGCGCCAGACTGGCAGAGGAAGAAGCTCGTAAGGCAGCTGCCGCGCAACAGTAAAATCCTGTCCCAAAGAACCAAAGAACCAAAGAACCAAAAAAAAGGGATGATCATTATGATCATCCCTTTTTTTGTACTGCTTTTTTGCACTACGGTGCCGGGGCAAGTCCAATCTGACAGATCACTATCAATCGATTTGTTACTCATCTTCAGCGCGAACGCATAAGCTGACTAAGGCTCTTCTACCAAAGTCTTTGCAAGCAGATCACTCAGGCGCGGCAGATCAGCCGGCACATCAACATCCCAGCGCAGCGCAAGCTCTTGCCACTGGATACCTGAGGCCATTAGCCTGGCGCGGGTCTGCTGCAACACCCTGTCGCTTCCCCAATCAATGTTCAGGAATACTTGTTGGGGCACGTGATGACTGACACCCAATAAAACGTAACCGCCATCCTCCGCCGGACCCAAAACCACACTGGCACCCGCCTTCAGCCGCATAATCGCATCCAGCAAATAATCTGTATCCAGCGACACACAATCAGCACCCACCACCAACACATAGGGAGCTCGTTGCAACGCCTGATTCAAGGCAAAACTCATGCGCTCACCCAGATCGACACCGTGCTGCACAAACATCTGATCACGCGCACACAAGCGGCTAAACCAGCCTTCTTCGCCTGACTCCGACATCCACAACTCGATGGGCCAGCGTGATCCCTCACTGAGACGTTGCCAAGTCAGCTGAATCAATTGTTTATGCAGCGCCAGAGCCCCTTCAGAACCCAGCTCGGAAATGAAGCGCGTTTTGACCCGCCCGGCAACCGGTGCCTTGGCAAAAAACAACACGCGCACGTCCGAAAAAAACTGTTGTTCGCTCATCAAGATGACCTGTCAGGGGCGTCTTTCTGCCGATAGTAGCGCCGGTGCAAACGTTCAGGATCAACACCCAGCACATAGGCCAATCTTAGCCACCACATCAACACCACTGTGCGCACTATGCCGTGTTTTTCCCAACGCCTGCTCGAACTGTGTACCCGTTCACGCAGGCAAAGAGGTCGTCCGGTCTGGACGCACAAATCCTTGGATAAGCGCACATCCTCCATTAACGGTATGTCCGCAAAGCCGCCTGCCTGCTCAAAAATATCCCGACGCACAAACATCGCCTGATCACCTGTTGCAATGCCGGTGAGGCGTGATCGCAGATTCATCATTGTCTCAATGACACGGAACGCTGGATGATTTCCGCTCAGACGCACATCAAATCGCCCCCATGTGTACCCGCTCCCAGCCGTCAGCGGCTGTAACAAAAACTGTGGAGACATCGTAGGCAGCAAGGTATCAATATGCAGAAACATCAATACCTCTCCCCTGGCAATCCGAGCGCCTGAATTCATTTGCCGCGCGCGGCCAGCCGTTGTTGTCATCAGATGATCAACCAGACCCGTGCACGTTGTCATGCTGTCATCGCTGCTGCCGCCATCAACAACAATGACCTCGTGACCTTCACGCCGCCAATGCTGCAATAACGGCAGATTAGCCTTGAGGGCTGCGGACTCATTGAGGACCGGGATAATGATGCTGAGAGTATTCACCGCCAAAGCGTACCTTCCGGACCATCCACTGTAAA
>CANHAR010000006.1 GCA_947458495.1 Gammaproteobacteria bacterium
CATCAGCGGCGAGTTGCCTGCCAACTGTTCGATCAAGTCAGGCATCAGGCGCGTTTGTAGCACCTGCCTGCCGGAATCATCGAACTGTTCTGCGGTATTCAACATCAGGCCGGTTTGTCCGCTGTGGGTTTGAACGCGGTGCTGCTGTTGGCGTGGGCGGGATCAATATCAATGGTGCCCTTAAAGCGTGCACCTTCTTCCAGGGTCATTTTCGGGGTAACAATGGTGCCCTTGATGTTGCTGGTACTGGACACTATCACTTTCTCTTTTCCAGCAATGTCGCCATGAACTTCACCGTCAATCCGGATGGTTCTGGCAGTGATGTTGGCGTGTACCTTGCCAGTTTTTCCGATGGATAATTCATGCGCTGACAGGCTGACGGAGCCTTCAACATGGCCTTCGATCAGCAGGTTTTCATCACCGCTGATTTCGCCCTTCACCCGGATGGTGGCGCCCAGAACGGCAGACTTGCCGGTGGCAGCGGCAGGCACACGATAGGCTGTAGATGAGTTGTCGATGGCATGAACTGCCGGCGCAGGGGTATCAATTTTTTCAGGCTGTCGGTCCTTGTTTCTGTCAAACATGATGTTCACCGCTATTGTTTTAAACCAGTGGATGGGGCAGTTGTCTTTTTCCGGTGCTTGAGTGTTCCAAGCCAGCGGCCGAATGTAACAATAAAGTTCAGACATGACAACGGCTTAAAACGTATATGTCAGGATAAATATCGATTTGGGCATTGATTTGATGGTGCTGAATTCGTAAAGACCTGTAATCTGGTTGCTGGATACTTGCGCGGCTTTAACAGGACTAAAAAGTTGGGTGACAAGTGCGGCGGCGTTAGACTAGGATCAGACATTGCCGGACAACTATGGGTGCCACGAGGGTTAATGCGCCGATCACGGGCCATAATTGCTTTGCTGTTTATTGCGGTGCTGGCGGCGCTGGGTCCTCCCTTGGCTGCGGTTTATCTGGCGCAGCAGCAAGGTTTGGATGCCGAGTTCAACAGAGCGTTGGAGTACGCCAGAGTGGTGGTCAGCCGCTCTGATCGTGCGGTCGAACAGATGCGTCTGGCCAATGCACTGCTACATGACGAGTTTTCCCGCAACCCTGGAGATTCCTGCTCAGATCAGTTGTTGCTGAGAATGCAACAGCTGAGCATCGGCATGGAGTTCATTAAGATTGCCGGCGCTGTGCGCAATAACAGACTGATCTGTTCCACTCTCGGACGCCATGACAGCGGTCTGGAACTGGGGCCTGCGGATGTGGTGACCTCCAATGGCACATCGTTACGCTATCAATCGCCGTTACCCACCGATGAGAATGTCCCCTATGTGTCCCTTGAGCGGTTGGGGTTTATTGCCATGACCAATCGCAACCAGGCTCTGGATATCTCAATGGACCGGGAAGGCGTGTTGTTTGGTACCTTCGATGCCTTTACCAATGAAATGCGGACATCAAACTTTCCCGGCAATACCAACTGGGTGCTGCAGACACAAGGCGTGATGGAATCAGCATTTGTGGACGGCGACTACATTGTTGCGGTGGTGCGTTCAGACAACGTCCGTTTTACCGGTGCGGTGGCCGCCATTCCCATTCGTTATCTCAATGGGCGGGTGCAGGAGTTTATGTTGTTGCTGTTGCCGCTGGCGGTTATTGCAGGATTGATCATTTCGTTTGCAATTGTCTATCTGGCAAGGCAACAGTCGTCGTTGTCGACACAAATCCGTCTCGGGCTTAAACGCAACGAATTTTTTCTTGTTTACCAGCCGGTTGTTGATGTGAGCAGTCGGCAATGGCGAGGCGCGGAGGCTTTGCTGCGCTGGCGCCGCAAAGGAGGTGAGATTGTCTACCCGGATGCGTTTATTCCCATCGCCGAACAGACGGGGCTGATCAAAGCGTTAACAGAGCGCGTGATTGAGTTGGTAGAGCAGGATCTGGGAGCATTTCTGAGCAGTGCACCGGGATTTTTTGTATCCATCAACCTGTCAGCCCGTGACCTGCAATCTGACGCCGCATTGGATCTGCTGCTGGATTTGAAGAGGCGTACCGGTGCAGACTCTGGTCAGATTATGGTGGAGATTACCGAGCGTTTGCTGCTTGACCCTGATCGCGCTGCCAAGGTGGTGCATCTGCTGCGCTCGCGCGGTATTCATGTGGCTGTTGATGACTTTGGTACCGGTTACTCCAGTCTGTCCTATCTGGAAACCATTCCGTTTGATGCATTGAAAATCGACCGCTTGTTTGTTGAAGCGATTGATAAAGAAGCCGCGACCAGTCGTGTGGTGCTGCACATCATTGAAATGGCAAAAACGCTGGGTCTTAAACTGGTTGCCGAGGGCGTAGAGACGGAAGCGCAGGCCAGCTACTTACGTGAGCGCGGTGTTGCGTTTGCGCAGGGTTGGTTGTATGCCAAACCCGTGTCTCCCGAGCGCTTGATCCAACACTTCGCAAAATCCGGTGATCAGCCTCCCACGGTTGAAAGTTAACAAACTGAGCAGGTATTTATGAAACAGCTTTATCCTGGCATTGAGCCTTATGACATACAGTTTTTGAACGTGTCCGATCGGCATACCCTGTATGTCGAGCAATCCGGTAACCCTGAAGGCAAACCGGTGGTGTTTTTGCATGGCGGACCAGGTGGGGGAACCTTGCCGCAATACCGGCAGTTCTTTGATCCCTCCCGATGGCGGATTGTGATGTTTGACCAGCGCGGATGCGGAAAGAGCACACCGTTTGCTGACTTGCAGGACAACAGCACTTGGGATCTGGTCGCTGATATTGAACACATACGCGTACATCTGGGCATCAGCCGCTGGGCGGTATTTGGCGGTTCCTGGGGGTCGACACTGGCGCTGGCTTATGCAAGCTCACATCCTCATGTGTGTACTGAACTCTTTCTGCGCGGCATTTTTCTGCTCAGGAAAAAAGAAATCGACTGGTTTTATCAGCAAGGCTGTTCAAAGTTGTTTCCCGATCTCTGGGAGTCCTATGTGCGACCAATTCCGGAAAATGAACGGGATGATTTTGTGGCGGCATATTACCGACGCCTGACCTCAGACAATCCGGCAGTGCGCGCCGAGGCCGCCAAAGCCTGGTCAGTGTGGGAAGGCTCGACCTCCAAACTCAGTTACGATGCGGCAGCGGCTGCGCGTTTTGGCGATGATGAATTTGCCGATGCCTTTGCCCGCATTGAATGTCATTACTTTATGAACAAAGGCTTTTTTACCGATGATAACTACCTGTTATCACAGGTTCACAAGATTCGACACATTCCCACCGTGATTGTGCACGGTCGCTACGATGTTGTGTGCCCGGTCGAAAATGCCTGGGAGCTGCACAAAGCCTTCCCGGAGTCAGAGTTGCACATCATTGCGGACGCCGGCCATTCGCTGTCGGAGACAGGTATCACACAAAAGCTGATTGAATATACGGATCGCTGGAGTTGATCATGCGTTGTCAACGCAGGGAACAAGTGTTTCTCCCTTGCTCACAAACAGGTGGACACAACGGCGGCTGTCAGCATCATGGTCGTTGAAGCAGTCATCATTGGCGCGGGTCCCGCCGGGTTGATGGCTGCCACCCGCTTGGCTGAGGCCGGTAAATCGGTTGCGCTGTTTGATGCCATGCCGTCGTTCGGCCGTAAGTTCTTGCGTGCCGGTGTTGGCGGGCTGAACATAACTCACAGCGAAGCGCCCGACGCGTTTAGTGCCCGCTATCATCCTCATGACACCGTAGCAGACTGGTTGAGTGAGTTTGATGCCACAAGTGTCACCGACTGGGCAGCCAGTCTTGGTATATCGACCTTTGTTGGCAGCTCCGGGCGGGTGTTTCCACGGCAGTTAAAGGCTTCTCCTCTTCTGCGCGCCTGGTTGGGGCAGTTGCACTCTCTGCACGTCGGATTTTTCACACGCCATCGTTGGCTGGGCTGGGAAATGCTGCACGATGATAAAGGGCTGGCGTTGCAGCGACATCGGTTTTCTACCCCGGCCGGTGACGTTGTAGTGGACTCGCGCAGCTGTGTGCTGGCCTTGGGTGGCGGCAGCTGGTCACGCCTGGGCTCAGATGGCCAGTGGCTGCAGACCCTGCAGGGTATGTCGCTGAGTTGCTCGCCGCTGGTGGCATCCAACTGCGGTTATGAGGTCGCCTGGAGCCAGCGCATGCAGGAACAGTTTGCAGGTGTGCCCCTGAAGTCAGTGTGCCTGGGTATCAGACATCCGGATGCTGAGCACTGGCAGTTCTATCGCCGAGGTGAGGCCATGCTCAGCAAACATGGCATCCAGGGCAGTCTGGTTTATGCAGCGTCCCGTCAGATAAATGCGCTGATAGAGACTGCCGGCAGCGCAACGTTGCTGTGGGATTTGTTGCCAGATATGCCTGAACAGACGATACTCGAAAAATTGTCAGTGGCCAGAGGCAAGGAGTCGCGCAGCAATTTTCTGCGCAAACGACTCGGTATTACCGGGGTCAAAGCGGCGTTGCTGCATGAGTTTGCCAAGGATGCCATGGAGTCGCCACGCCTGCTGGCGGCGGCCATAAAAGCTTTGCCGATCATGGTTTACCGGGCACGCCCCCTGGATGAGGCGATCAGTACCTCGGGTGGTCTGAGTTTTAGTGAACTGGACGCGGAATTGATGTTGAAAAAATTTCCCGGTGTTTTTTGCGCCGGGGAGATGCTGGACTGGGATGCTCCAACCGGGGGTTATCTGTTGACCGCCTGTTTGTCGAGTGGGCATCGCGTGGGTCAGGCCGCTGTCAGCTATCTGCAGAGACAGGCAAAGATCGATTGACGGGCGACAACAGAACAGATCGCCAGTCATAAACAATAACAACAAGTGAGATGCGGAGTCTTTTTATGAATTCACCCTGGCGTTTATTCATTTGCGGCTGGCTGACCATTCTGGCCGGTTCCCTGCTGGCCTATCTGGTGCAGACCTCTGGTGATATCACCATCAAAGATGTCAGGTTTACCGGCAATAGCGGCCAGACGCTCAGTGCGCTGTTGTACATCCCGCCCAATGCCAGTGCCCGCACACCAGCACCCGCGGTGCTGGCGGTTCACGGCTACATTAATTCCCGCGAAGTGCAGGGGCCTTTTGCCATAGAACTGGCGCGCCGCGGATACGTGGTACTGGCACTGGATCAAAGTGGTCACGGTTATTCGGACGGGCCAGCCTTTGCTAACGGGTTTGGCGGCCCGGCTGCGCTGCGGTATCTGCACAGTCTGGATCTGGTCGATAAAAACAATATCGGCATGGAAGGTCACTCGATGGGTGGCTGGACAGTGCTCGCTGCGGCCGCCGCGATGCCGGACGGATACAAATCGATTGTATTGCAGGGCTCCAGCACCGGCAGTGGTATGGCAGCGCCGGGAACGCCGGACTGGCCACGCAATGTGGCGGTGGTCTTTGCGCAGTTTGACGAGTTTGCACCCCTGATGTGGGAAGTGCCTGAGGGCAGTCAGGTGGCCGACAGCGCCAAACTGAAGGCTTTATTTGGGACACAAAGCCCGGTGGAAATTGGCCGGCTATATGGCGATATTGCGCAAGGTTCAGCACGTATCCTGCACAATCCTCCGGTGACACACCCCGGGAATCATATTTCGCATACCTCCGTGCAACACACCATCGACTGGTTTGCGCAAACCCTGGAACATGATCCCATTGAGGGGCCAGCGTCGCGCGATTTGCAAGGTCAGATCTGGATCTTCAAGGAAATCGGCACCTTGGCTGCCTTTGTTGGATTTGTCCTGTTGATGCTGGGTAGCATCCGCGGATTGCTGACCTTGCCGGTGTTCGCTGCGCTTGCCAGACCGGCCGGTAGCACTGCGTGGCCGAGTCGCGGCAAACGCTGGTGGGCTCTGGCACTGATCAGCGCCATCATTCCGGTGGCCACGTTTTATCCGCTGATGGGCATGGGCGCCGGACTGCTGAGCGCTTCTGCATGGCTGCCACAGGGTATCAGCAATCAGGTGATGTTCTGGGCGCTGGTCAATGGTCTCATCGTCACCGGGCTGGGGTTTGCCGTAAAAACAGGCAAGGCCGGCTTTGCCATCATCAACTGGCAGAGCAATGGCATGCTGGCAATTGTGTTTGCGCTGATAACAGTGCTGATCGGTTATATGTCCTTGTTGCTGGCCGACTACTTTTTTAAAGTCGATTTCCGTTTCTGGTTTGTGGGTCTGAAGTTGCTGAGTGTGGATCAGTTACAGGCCATGTTGGTTTATCTGCTGCCGTTTACGCTGTTTTTTATGTTGTCGCTGCGGGCATTGCATGGGGGTTTATCGGTAGCAACAGACAGTCGTGGTTATCAGTATCTGAGCAATGCGCTGATTATGGCGGGTGGTTTTATTGTGTTCTTGCTGTTGCAGTATGGCAGTTTGTTCATCACCGGGCAGTTGCTGACGCCGGCTGAGCCACTCAACACCATTGTGATGATTCAGTTTGCACCGCTGTTGTTGATGGTGTCGCTGATCAGTACTTGTGCCTGGCGGCATACCGGGTCTTATGTGCCGGGGGCGTTGATAAATGGGTTGTGGGTGAGCTGGTATATCGTGGCGGGGCAGGCGACGCAGGCGGCTTAAACCGCAAGGGATGCGGGTGGTGACGTCGGACCGGCCGCATCCTTTGAGGAGACGCCCGGCGCTGCGCAACTCGTCCTCAGGTGCTGCGCACCTTGCGAACTCGGACAGTGCTCGCGCTGGTTCGGGCGTCCCCTCAAAGGATAAGCGCGGCCTCATTGGTCCGGCGTCACCACCCGCATCCCTTGCTCTGTTTGTGCCGCTGCATGCTGTGCTAACCCTGACAACGCTTGTTTTACATCACTGTACCTGCCGAATACTCGCAATAAGCACCAGTTACCAATGCCCAGCAATCGGGCGCATTCCACAGTAGTTAGAATTGAGAGCCCCGGGTGCAGACAGGGTCTTCAGACCGATCAGGCCGCGTTTATCCTTTGCTCTGGAGCCCGAACCAGCGCGAGCAATGTCCGAGTCCCGAGCGGCGCAGCCGCGAAGGTCGAGTTGCGCAGCGCCGGGCGCCGGGGCAAAGGATGCGGCCGGTCTGAAGACCCTGTCTGCACCCGGGACGGCCAATGTGCAAATAAAAAGCTATTCACCCGGGTGATAACGTCGCTGCTCCCGCGCGTTGACATCCTCAGGATAAAACGCCACCGACTTAAAAGCCCTGTCCACATAACGCTGAGCCTGATCATCAAAATGCGGCGACGCCGGATCACTGCTCTGACCACCCGCCAGAATTGAAATTGCCTCAACACGCTCCCCGAACTCAACCACCGCAACAAAACTGTTACCCGAGTTGCCATAAATGCGGTTTGTCCCCGGGAATGCCCTCGCCCCGAACGATGCCAGCGCACCCCAGCGCGACGAGGCCATACCCACCGGCAGACTGGGCGCATTGTCACTGTAAGGATGATTGATATCACCAGTGATGCGCTGGAAGCGATTCACCTCACCCCACGGCGTATTCCAGGTGCCAAAACTGGCGGTGAGTTCCGCCAGTGTTTCACTGAATACCCGTAATTTGTCGACCGCGGACGCATCAGTGCCCAACCAATTGATCTGCTCCAGCTGCGTCATGCCCGCGGGTGTTTCAATGTCCTGCGCTGCATTCATGCCGTAAAAATGCGCCAGTGTCATGGCAACAGAATCAACGCTGACATCAAAATTCCAGGAACGCAGCGCTTCTATAGGCTGCTCCAGATCCGGCCAGTCCGTTTCCAGTTCATCCCACGCGCTGACCAAACCGGGAATCATCTGTTCAAAACCCTTCAGCGTCGGGTCATATGCCAGATCCAACAGGCTATTGATATCCAGCGCCGAGGTGGCCGACAACAGTTCAACAGAGTTGAGCTGACGGAAATTTTCCGGGTCCGGCGCCATATAGGCAGGGTAGTTGGCGGGATCAGGGCTGAACTCGCCAGAGACGGTATACGGTGTTGCATTGCTGTTCTGTATCCAGCCATTGGGTGGATTAACCACCATCACGGTTTCTGCAACCTCATGCACGCCTTGCCAGTCGGTTGCGGGATTGCTGCCATCTACCGGCTGGGAATAATCAAACTGCGCGTCGCGTCGCGGCATAAAATTACCGTGGAAATACGCGATGTTACCCTCGGCATCTGCAAAAACCGTGTTGTTGGATGAGTTGGTGCGGATGTCCATCATTGCCAGGAATTCATCGTAGTTCGCTGTTTTCATCCGTTGGTAAGACTGACTCAGCGCGGCAACCGGGTTCCAGTTGATGCGCGTGACCACCCACTGATCATCCAGCGTGTGGGTGATCGGGCCCTGATGGGTGCGATAAATCGGGAAGGTGCGCTCGGCAAACTGGTTTTCACCGGTGCTGTAGCGCAGCGTCACCTCGGATGTTTCAACCGCTCGCAGCTCATCACCATAACGGTATTTGAGTTCGCCGTTGTCGTTGACGACCTGGTGAACAAATTCGTCCATAAAGTCGGCGAAGGTGCTGGTATGCATCCAGCCGGTGGTTTCGTTAAATCCCTGATAGATAAAAAATTGTCCCCAGGTAGCTGCGCCGTAGGCATTCAGGCCTTCCTCGCTGACCAGGTGATACTCGCCGCGGAAAAAGAAACTGGTGTGCGGATTGATCAGCAGCAACGCGTTGCCACTGGCGCTCATGTCGCCGTTGATGGCAATGCCGTTAGAGCCGGCGGGTTCGTCAAAAATGCTGTCAGCCAAGGGGGTCGGAGGGTGTTGCGCAATGGTCGCGGGCAGATCCGGCTGCTTGGCTGAGGCCAGCGGTAATGCGGCAATGCGGGCTGCGGCATCTGAGTACAGCGCCTCGATACCGCGTGTTGAGATGGCTTCAATGTCTCCACCAATCGAGCCTTCAAAGAAGTAAAACGGCATCCAGTTTTCAAAACGTGTCAGCAACTTGGGTTGTACTTGCGGGTTGGAGGCCAGGTAAAAATTCAATCCGTCGGCAAACGCGTCGCATAAGGCCTGCAGCCACTCCGGCGCTGCGGCATACGCTGCTTTGGCTTCGTCTTCGCTCATGTACAGGCGCGCGCGCAAGTCGCTGTACAGTGCGCCTTCCCCTTCAACTTCAGCGAGCCGGCCTATGGCCCAGGTGTAATTGCGCTCGATTCGCGGAAAATCGTCTTCGGCCTGTGCGTACAGAAATCCAAACACGGCATCCGCATCGGTTTGTGCATAGATATGCGCAACGCCAAAGTCATCCCGCACAATTTCCACGCGTTGGGCGATGGCGTTGAGCCGTTGAGTTTCAGCACTGATCTGTTGATCTGCGACGGTGTTGTCTGGCGCAAGCGGCTGCTCAGGCGTTTCCCCGGGCGAGCAGGCGATGAGCGTGAACATGGCGACTGGCAGAATGACCGCATGACGCATACCCAGACGGATGGATTTTTTGAGTGAGCAGTTTGCAGAGGTGAAAAAATTCATTGGGATTCCCCGTGAGCCGATAATTTCTCAGTTGCGTACCACGCGATAAAACCGAGCGCAATAATGGCCAGTGCAATGCCGGCTTCCTGAGGTCTGTTGATAACAATAAAACTGAGTGTCCAGATAACAATGCTGCTGTAAACAAGTGGAGGCAGCGGATACAACCAGGTGCGGTAGCCGTTGTCATCGGCCTTGTTCTTGATGTCCGCACCCTTTTTGTAACGCAGCACAAACACACCCAGCACGGTGGCCAGTGAGCTGAGTCCGAGAATAAAACCAGAGAAAACCAGAATAGATTCAAAGGTGGATGTGAGAATAAAAATCAGGGTCAAGATGCCCTGGGTATACACCGCGGTTTGTGGAACTCCACCTTTGTTATGTGCTGACAAGCGGCGGAACAGACGGAAGTCTTCCCCCATCACCTGCAAGACCCGTGGGCCCGCCATCAGCATCGCTGACACCGTTGAAATCAAGAGCAGGGATAACACCCCACCCATCATCAGAGCGCCAGTTTCGCCAAACGTTTCCTGGGCGACGATCACACCGATCTCCAGTTGGCCTTCAAGTAACTCCATCGGCACGGCGTACAGAAAGGTCGCATTGAGAGCCAGATACAACAGCATGACCACCGATGTCCCTGCAATCAGCACAATCGGCACCGAGCGGCCCGGATTGTCGATTTCGCCGGTGATGTAAGTGGCTGCGTTCCAGCCGGTGTACGCGTAGTTCACATAGATCAGTGATACTGCAAAGGCGCTGCTGGCTAACAAGGCGCCATCACCGGGAACCGGCAGCAGATTGACCGTCTGAGGTGCTTCAACCGACAGGCTGACCAGCACTACAAATCCGAGAATTAATCCGATTTTTATCAGCGTGAACCAGTTTTGTAATCCGCCGCTGGCCTTGTGACTGCGGCCGTGCACCACGGTCACGATGGTGACCAGCAACAAGGCAGTGAGTACGCGGTTGATCTCTATTGTGTTCACCAGCGCCGAGTCCAGATACGCTGCAAAGGTCATGGCGGCCAGCGCTGTTGGCGCCGCAAAACCGACCGTCAGCGACACCCAGCCCGAGACAAATCCCACCGATGGGTGATAAAGCTGGCTGAGGAAATTGTATTCGCCACCAGAGCGCGGCAGGCGGCTGGCCAGTTCAGCATAGGTCAGCGCGCCACACAGGGCGGCGATGCCTCCCACCAGCCACAGCATCAACAACACAAAACTGGATTTGATATCGATGATCTGAAAACCGATGCTGGTGAAGACGCCGGTTCCTACCATGTTGGCGATCACCACAGCAATGGCTGTCATGGGTGTGTAAGAGCCGGCTTTGTGCATAAAAAATTTCCGATAAGAGTGTTGTTAAAATCAATCGTCAGACGGCGCTTCGTCCTGGATCAGTAGCTCGTAACACTCAATGGCCTCCATGCTGATGCCGTCGCGCCACACAATGTTGTCTTTTCCGATCTTGCGTAGCCCGGCATTTCGCAGCACTGCCCCGGATGCGGGGTTGCGTTTGAGGTGTCTGGCAAAAAAGCGGGTGATGCCCAGCTCCGCAATACCAAACCCGATCAGCGCTTCAACCGCCTCGGTGCAGTATCCTTTACCTTGATAAGGAATGCCGATCCAGTACCCGATTTCAGCCTCGTTGCGCTCGCCGTTGTGCAAACCCACAGCGCCAATAATTTCATCCTTATTGCGCAAGGTCACTGCAAAGGTTACAGCAGTGCCTTGTTGCCATGATTGCGCCTGTTGGATGATCCAGCGCTCGGCGGCACCATCCGGATACGGATGCGGAATGGTGCTGGTCATTTCTGCCACGTCGCGCTCACCGGCCAGTGTTTGAATACGGGCGGCATCGTCGGCCCGGTAAGCACGCAGGCGCAGACGTTCTGTGGCCAGCGTGGGTTGTTCGTCGATCATGTGTCATGGACTCCTGCCGGACATTGTGTTGAGTCGTAGCTTACATCAGTTAGGTTTGATGGGGACGGAGAGATCATTTTTTGTACAGCTATAAACCTGTATTTTTACTCGTAACGAGGCGGATGACGGCGCAAATATCCGGACACTTTTGCTCACTTCGCAGCAGTTCACGCAAACCACACAACCCACAGTTTGGTGATGGCATCGCCTGCGATCAGAAACCCTGCGATGCCCAGCATCCAGCCCAGTGCTGATTCAGCGTTGCGGGTGATCCACTGATCAACTCTGAGTAACATCGGTTTGATGCGCTCGCCCACAATCATTCGTATGATCAGTAACACGATGGCGGGCAAAATCATCAGCAGGCAGTAGGACAGCAGCAGGGCAAAAACCAGATGCCACGGGAGTTGAACTGAAGCAATCAAGGCGATGGCGCCCAGATACGGCAACATGAATGCAACTTCCGCCAAGGCAGCAAACAGCGCCAGACTCATCAGGAAAAGCACGGATGATTGAGCATCTGCGGCTTTTTGTTTCCAGTGTTCCGCACGGGAGGATGCGCCGGGTTTGCTGCCGTCAAATCGAAAACTGATGACAAACAATCCGATGCCGATAGCCAGTTGGGCGATCAACACCAACAGTGACGTTGTTGAAGTTGTTGGGTTTGCCTCACCGGTTTGCGCAGGACCTTCATTGCCAGCAAGCATGTCCGCGCCCAGCATGAGTGCGAGGCCCATCAACAGATAAAAACCTGCGATCGTCAACAGGTAGATCATGACGCTGGATGCACGCACTTCACGGTGGTCCATCAACAACCAGATCGGAATCAACAGTGTCCCGATGCTGGTGCTGTCTATCAGCGCAAGCCCTATCAAACTGATCAGTAATTCAATAGTCATGAGAGTCTCTCAACTGGCGTTATGCCTACGCAGACAGTTTCGGCCTGCCGTCCCCACGATAGGCCCCACGATAGGCCCCCACGATACTTCAAGGTGCCGGGGTTTTCAGTGCTTTGTAGAAGGCGTCACATTGGGCTCCCTGATTCTGTGGGGTCTGGGTCAGCAGTGAGACCACAGGGATTACCACCAAGGGTACCAGCGTGGTGAAGTAGGCCGCAACGTCGGTTTCCATGTGCAGGAACAGCTCATTTGCTGCCCACGCCATCAGTCCGAGGCCGTAGCCTGAGGCTATGCCCCAGAACACACCTTGTTCAGTGGTTTTGCGCCAGTAGAAAATAAATCCGATGGCCAGTGCTGGTGGTACCACCATGGCAAAACCCAGCAACAGCAACTCCAGCACAGAACTGATCGGCAGCAGACAGGCCAGCACACCTGCAAAGAGCCCATAGATGACACTGGTGACGCGGTAGGCTTTTAACTTGCGCTTCGGCTCATAGGTCTTGGAGGCCGGAATCCAGTCATTCACAAACAGTGTTGCGCTGGACAACAGTATCGGGCCACCGGATGAAATCAGCGCTGCCAACACCGCAGCAATCGCAACGCCGCCGATGATCGGGCCGGTGTCAGTCGCAATACGCGTGATGGTGGCATAGCTGGTGATGCCGTTCTCAGTGCCATACTTCGCTACCGCTTCGATTCCAATGATTGATGCCAGAATTGGCATAATTGCCGCCAACACGCCCGCAATCAGGAAAGCCGGAATCAGCAGATTTTCAGTTCTGGCGGAGCTTGAATAGTTCACATACACCGAGGCGGCAGGGGTGTGAATCACCGCAGAAAAAAACATCGCAATGATCGGAAACCAGCCCAGGCCGACAAAACTCCACCAGCTGGCAGGATCAACTTCCGAGCCTGCAAGTGCCACGTCAACCTTTTCCTTGATGCCACTGATGCCACCCAGGTCAGCGCCTGCGATGATCGCAACAGCACCCAGTCCCAGGATAACTACCACCACGTGAATCACATTGGTCGCCGAGGCGCCACGCAGACCGGAGAAAGTCGTAGAGCAGATAATGATCAACGCCCCGATCATGATGGCCAGTTCGCGGTTGATGCCGAACACGGCACTGAGGATGATGCCGACCAGCAAAGGCTCAAGAATATTGATGATCAGGTATTCTGTTTGCACACACAGGCTGGTCAGCCAGCCGTTACGCGTGCTGTCATGGCGTTTGACAAACAATTCACTGACGGTGGTCAAACGCAGGCGTCGATAGGGCACAGCAAAAAACAAACCAACCAATGCCAGCGCCAGAAAGGAGTTGACACCGTACCACATGTTCCACACGCCGGTGTTCATGGTGTCACCGGCGACGCCGTAAGTTCCTGCACCGCCAATGCGCGTGCCGGCGATGCCAGCAGCAATCAGCCAGAGACCCATACCGCCGCCACCGATTGCCCAATCGTCAGAGCTTTTATTGCGATTGGTCAGATAGACGCTCACCAACGTGATCAGCGCCAGATAAACAAGAATAGTAATGCCTGAGATACTCATGGAAATTTCCCCTGATTTTTTTCCGGGTGTGTTGTTATGTTTTCAGATGTGATTGTTCTGGGAATACAGAAATGTCCAGATTGATGGCGTGTCCGAGGCGCCGGAGTATATCCACCCTCCGCGTGCTTGTTAACGGTTATCTGTTGTCAGGCGGCAGTATGTTCAGCTGCGACAGAATTTCCCGGCTCATTGCAAGACGTTTGGGTACAAAGGTCTCGTCCGGGTTTTGTGCCAGCAGCAGCGTCGCAAAAAAGTACACGTTATGGTCTTTTTCTACCCAGCCAACGGCCCAGCCGGTGTTCTCAAGGTCGCCGACCACCGCAAGGCCGGTTTTTGCGCGCAGTTTGTAGGTGTCGGTTTCTTCCATCAACGCGATATCTTTAACGGCACGGATCACTTCGGGACGAAACGGCAGTTCGCCGTTATACAGACGGACCATAAACTCGATCTGCTGACGCGGGGTAATACGCAGATCGCCGCTCAGCCAGAATGTTTCCAGTCCACCATCCATGTTCATGTTGCCGTATGCTGCCTCGCGCAGGAGCACACCCATGCGACCGGAACCGATTTCACGCACCAGATGCTGATAATGCGCCACCGATGAAACCCTGAACGCATCTCGCAGGCTCAAGTCGGTGTTGGTTTCGGTGCGACTGCGCGTCACCCCATCCCATGGGATGATTTCATCGGCTGCATGAATCACCCGCGTCTCCAGTGCCACCAACGAACTGAACAGTTTGAAGGTTGACGCCGGTAGTGCTGGCGTATCCACCAGTTCAGCATGTCCGGCCATCCAGCGCTGATTGTTCAGATCGTAAATCAGTGTGGTCCCCTTAAACCCACTCGTATCCAGCACTGCCCGAGCGGCAGGGAGTTCCTCAACAACCGGCTGTGCATGAGCCAGTGTTACTACACTCAGATAGACAATAACGGCCCAGCAAACACGACGCAGCATCAGCGATCTCCAACTATTCATGCCTGGCCTGAAAGTTCAGGCGACGATGCAACCACTCTGATCAAAGAGTAGAGGCAATATAAGCATCCACCGCCCGCTCTAGTACCGGCAACGGCACCACACCCAGGCTCAGCACCACATTGTGGAACTGTGCAATTTCAAACTTGTCCCCCAGCGCCGCTCGCGCCTTCTCCCGCAGTTCAGTAATGCGCAGTTGCCCGACCATGTACGAGGTCGCCTGACCTGGCATCACCACGTAGCGTTCGATCTCACTGGCCTCGATACCAAAATCAATGGCCTGCTCACGGGTCCAGCCTTTGGCATGCAGACCTGTGTCCACGACCAGCCGACGCGCGCGGAACAGGGCCGAATCCAGCTGTCCGAGTAAACCTTCAATATCACCGTCATACCAGCCGTACTCATTGGCCAGTTGTTCCGCATACAAGGCCCAGCCCTCACTGCTGGCGGCACTGCCACCAAAGGCGCGGGTCTGCATAAATTTAGGCAGATTGGGGTCTTCGCCCACCAGTGCAATCTGGAAGTGATGACCTGGCACGGTTTCGTGATAGACCAGCGAGCGCAAGGCAAAGTTGGTCAGACGACTGGGGCGCAGTGGCATCTGAAATATACCGGGCCGCGAACCGTCCAGCGGTGGCGCGGTGTAAGAAGCGGCTGCGTTATCCCAGCGGAAACGCGGGTAAGGTTGTGCAATCACCTCGGCTTTTGGCATGCGATCGAACAGACCGCCGGCCGAGCGCTCCAGGGCATCGGCGACCATGATGTCGATATCTTGCATGATCTGCGCGCGGCCTTCGTCATCGTTGGAATAGGCAAGCCGTTCACGTAAGGTCGCCACGCGCTCCTGAATGCTGCCATCATTCAGTCCCAGCTGACGCAACAGGCCGTCCATGGTTTCTTCGATGCGCGCCACTTCGCGCAGTCCAATCTCATGAATCTGGTCGGCGGTGTAATCTGTGGTGGTGTAACGACGCAATTGGTAGGCGTAGATGTCCGCCCCATTCGGGAAACGCCACAAACCGGCATCAGACGTTGCGCGTGCTTGCTGGTTTTGTAACGTGTCCACGGCGGCCTGCCAGGCTGGGTAAACTTCCTGCTCAACAACGATTGCCGCGCGCGCGGCAAAATCAGATCGCTGCGCATCTGTGACATCCGCCAGGTCAGCGGTTTTGCTGATCAATGTGGTGGTCAGTGGGTTGTCCTCAGCGGGCCCGCTGATAAAACGGCTCAGTTGTTCAATGGTAGCCGACAGGATAAAGGATGGTGGGATGATGCCGCGCTCAGCCAACTGCCGCGACTGCAGCAGCGCCTCATTCATGCGCTCGTCGACCAGCTGCAAGCGCGTCAGATAACTTTCCATATCAGCCAGCGAACGCAGTGGATGCACAACCGTCAGTTGATTGATCAGATTGACGTTGGCGCCACTCATCTGTTGCAGAGGAAAGTCGTAATCTTCAAATGCCTCACCTTCAACAATCATCTGCAATTGCCACTGCATAACTTCAGCGGAAATGCGCAGAGCGTCCGGCAAACTGCTCAGGTCGTACTGATCCAGTTGCTCCAGCCCGCGGCGTGCCTGCTCCAGCTGCGCTTGTCTCTGCTCAGGACCCAACGGCGTCAACTGTTGCTCCAGCAAGCGCTGCTCTTCACCGCTGAAGTACCCGGTACTGATGGCCAGATTGGGATTGGCGCGCACCCACTCGGCGGTGAATATCTCAAAAAATTCTTCAATCGGCTGCGGTTGTGCGTGTGCCAGCGATACTGTCAGCGGCAGCGCACACAAGTAGCGCGCAATGGATTTCAAAGCAAAGGTTCGTAAAGACATGTTCATGCAAAACTCCGTGATGTTGCGGTTATCAGAACCAGTCGCCATCATAAACCTTTGCAAAAACATTGTTGAGCAAAGCTTGGGTGTTGCGGAAAAAATGGCAGGAAGTCAGACCTGAATGCAACCAAGCAAAAGGGGCGCAGTAAAGGAAGTACTTGGTTCAAAAGTAAGGCGCAGCACGGAGAGCGGGAGGTTCCTCAGGACGACGCTGCGCGTCTGATTGTCCTTCGCTCTCCTCCCGCTCTCCATGATGCGCCTGCTCTGACGATATAGCAATTGCCATCAAGATGCGCGGAAACCACTCATAGGCATCCCCGGGAACACCACACTACGCAACAGCTGCCCATTAAATCCCATGTGAGATTGCAGGATTTCAGCGATCAGAATGCGCAGATCATTGGTCGGCTGCAGATCACGGCCTTCACGCAGACTGCTTTCACTCAGACCTGGCCAAGGCCCCAACACCGCAGGTCGCGATCCGTATTTGGTCAGTCCGCCACCGGCCAGGAAAGCCACACCTGCCGTGCCATGATCGGTACCCTGGGTGCCGTTAACCCGCACTGTCCTGCCAAACTCCGTCATCACCACCACAACGGTGTTCTGCCAGGTAGTGCCCAATGCGGTTTTAAGGCGGGTGATGCTGCTATCCAGCTCTGTGAATTTTCTGGGCAGGGTGCCTTGCGCACCGCCTTGATTGACATGGGTATCCCAGCCATCGTTTTCCAGCACCACAATATTGGGTCCACCCGGGGCTTTGAGGAAATTTCCTGCCGCATCAATGAGAGCGGTAAACCCCCGTGCTCGACTGTTGGTCATGCCTGCGCTGACAATCGCTCTGGCATCAAGCGCTTCCTGCAAACGAGGTCCAAGAAAACTGTCTGTGTTGTATAGACTTTGCAGGCGCGTGAGGGTGTCCTCATTCAGTGCCGGCAAAACTGGCGGAGCCCATGAGCCAACGCTGGCCTGACCTCTGAGGATCAGCGGAACTGATTGTCCCAACGCCATGGCCTGTTGCTGGTTCTGTACCTGAATGGCGCGGTTCAGCCAGCCAGTCGCATTGGGCAGAGCTGTTTCCAGCCCGCTTTCCAGCACATTCTGGCCGTCAAAGTGCGAACGCTCCCGGTAACCGCTGGCGATTGCATGCACAATGCCCAGTTCACCGGCCTTCTGTAATTGAAACAGGCCAGTAAATGCAGGGTGCAGCGCAAAAAAGTTATCAAGCTTCAACAAGGTTTCATCTGCGGGAATCAGTGCCGCACGGTGAGTGCGCAGTGCAGCATCGCCATACGGGATCACTGCAGCCAGGCCATCCATGGCACCGCGCAAGATAATGACCGCCAACTTGTTATTGCCGGAGATGGCACTGTTGGCCCAGCTCAGGCCCGGCAGGGTGCTGGCTGCTGCCATGACCGCTGCGGACTGGATAAATTGTCGGCGGTTGATACGACTAGTCTGTTGGTGCGTCATGTTATGCCCTCCACTGAAACTGCGGACTGGCCAACAACAGCGTCAGCGCCTGGGTTTTGCTTTCAGCGCGACGGATAGCACTCTGCAATGTCGGATCTGCCGGCAATATAAGATTGACGATGTCTCGCGCATCAACATCACGTCCAACGGCACTGGTAACCATGTTGATAAATTCCACGCGTTTGAGCAGAGCATCCGGTCCTCCCCAATGCTCTGCCTGTTCCGGCCATCCGGCAGGAGAGGGCGCCATGAAGGGCGTCTGATTAAAACTGCCCAGTGTGTCATTGAGCATGCGGAGTATTTCATCCGTGAGCGCCATGCCGGGTAAGGCGCGCACCGTTGAGACTACAAAATCCTCGGCCGTTTTCAGTTTCTGCAGACGCGGATCCCAGGCCTCATCCAGATCAACCAATGCCTTGTGCAGGCTGGTCAAATCCCCACGGCTATCGCGGAAAACCTGAGCAAGCCTGATCACTGCTGACTCCGGTGCTTGGTCAGCAATAAAGTGTCTGACCAGTTTTCGGGCGATAAAAACCGCTGTCGAGGGATGATTTGCCAGATCACGGATGGCAGCCACTGCCTGTTGTTGACCGTTATCTACGTAGGATTTGCCGAGAAATTGCTGGGTGCCCGGTTCATGAGCGCGGGCGTTGTAGTAAAAACTGCCAGCTGGTGTTTGCAGATCCGGTCGTGCTTCTGTGTTTGTCGGCAGATTAACGCCCCAGCCGGTCAGCATACGTGCCAGTGAAATCACGTCTGCCTGTTTATATCCACCGTCGACGCCTACGCTATGCAGTTCCAGCATTTCTCGCGCCAGATTTTCGTTCAGGCCGCGTCTACGCTGGCGCCCCAGCACTGAAGTCGGGCCAAGGGACACGGTGTTGTCCAGATACGTCAGCATCACCGGATGACGAGCTACACTGAGCAGCATGTCTTCAAAGCGGCGGTTCATGTTGGCGCGAATGGTTTCGTTTTCGTATGCCAGCCCGGCATATATCGTGGTGGGTTTGTTGTTGCCCAAGGTCACGCTGAAATGGTTTGACCAGAACCGCACCAGTCGTTCGGCAAACGGAGTATCGGATTCTATCGCCACGGCCAGACGCTGATTGGCATGATTACGCATCAGATTGGTAGCAAGACGCTGAGCGGCGTTGATCTGTAATTGTTCGGCATCGGTGACCTCCCCATCCTGCTGAAAACTGATGCGTTGCCGGTAGTCGGCGTCAGCCATTTCAATCAGTTGCGCAGAGTTGGCGAGCTGGGCGTAGCGTGGAGGCACGCGACTGGCAAGTGCTACTTGCGCGCTGAGCCAGCCTTTGGGGTCTTTTGCTATGGAAGTGTGTTCCCCGGGCTGAATGCCGAGGCCAAATCGGTTGGCAGCAATAAATGGCGAGTACGTTGTCATGATCACGCTCTTATAAGTTTGTTCAACATTGGAGACCGCGGGGGACGGAGGTGCCAATATCTCCTACGTAGCGTGCCGTATTTTCCGTCGGAAAGAAACTGGGGAATTGTAAATGTGTGTTTGGTCGGGCGGGGAAACGGAGGTTCCTGATTTAGTGGTTGGTCGGGCGGGGAAACGGAGGTTCCTCGCAACGACGCTGCGCGTCTGATTGTTGCTCGCTCACCTCCGTTTCCCCGCCTGACATACTGTTTGTGCTCACCTCCGTTTCCCCGTGTGACTTGTCTTCACAGGTTGGTGCAATGTGCCCCTGTAGGTACTTCTCCTGAGCCCAGAGCGGTTGGCCAGGGAGCTGCAAACGGGTTGATGGGCTCGGCATTGCGGCTGTCTATCCACAGTAACAATAACAGCATGATGGCAGTTGCTGTGCTGACCCGGGCTCTGGTCGGTAAAAAAATAACGTTGTACTGACGGGTAATTGCTGTGCGCTCCACGCGCTAAAGCTGCCATTCAGCCGAGTCAATTCTTGGATACCCAGGCATCTGAGCGTCCAAGCCACGCGGGCAGCAGCACCCGGGATATGGCCATCGGCAAAATTGCCGGTCACTTGAATCACACGTACCTCGGGTGTACCGACCAGTCCGCTGGTTGGGCCAGCATGATGCCAGGCATCATTATTAGCATCAAACCAGCCAGACGTGTTGCCCGCATGAAGTGCAACTTCAGAAGCCGGTGAATCAAACTGTTATTCATTGCGCTAGACCTGCACTCTGAGAGTCAAGCGACAGGGCATCAAGGTAGTACCAACGGCCTTTGATCCGAACAAACCGGGAGTTTTCACGGTGGGTCTTTGGCTTGCCATTTTCGTCCAGGAAGCGAGCGCAGAACTCCACTGTGCCGTTATCGCCCTGTTGCGAGGAATCCAGTATGTCGAGCCCCAGCCAGTTGGAATCCACCGAGCCCAGGTCTTCTGCAGTGACCGCCGGCGCAGAATCCGGATGCCAGGTATCTAACAAGTACTGGCCACAGCCGCCCAGCGCAAACGCTGCATACCGCGAGCGCATCAACTGCTTGACTGTTTTGGGCAAGGCTTTTCCCGACAGGAATGGGCTGCAGCAGGTGGAGAACAGTTTGCCGCTGCCACAGGCGCAAGGTTTCATGCCGTGACTCCTGTACTGTCAGGGTTCCGTTCTATTTTGGTAATCTGTACCGGAAAATCCTGACACCAGTGTTCTAGACCTGCTTGTCTGATGGTGGCCGGATAAATGACAACGTACATAAACGAGATTCCTTGATGAGTGATTCCAAGGTTGTTCATCACCCTGAACGATTCTGTTTTACCATTGATACAGATGGCATTGAATCCATTCTGCAGTATCAATTGCAAGGTCAGCACGTGGACTTTACACGTACCTACGTTCCATCGGAACTCAGAGGCAAAGGACTTGCCGAAAAGCTGGTTCGTTATGGGTTGGCGTGGGCCAGGGCTGAGCATCTGAGCATCAACGCCAGTTGCTGGTATGTTGCCAGGTTTCTGACGTCAGTTTAACGCTGGAGAACGCCCACCGGCAGCCGGGATGTTCCTCGGCACGGCGCTACGCGCCTGATTGTGCCTCGCTCTCATCCCGGCCACCGGTGGGCAGGTGCCAGCAATTGAGCTGTGCTGCCGCCCGAAAGTGGCCGTACCGTCCTTTTTTCAGCCGTACCGTTCAGACCCGGCCGATCAGGGCTCATTGTCCATCGGCCGATCCGGCGACTGCGCCCACTCCACAACACTTTCGGCATACAGTTTTACATTCTCCATGCCGGCCACTTCACTCATAACAAACCAGTTAATAGAACCCATGTGACCCGTGTTGCAGAAGGCGACGGTAAGCTCGTTGTCAGATGTGGACGCAGCCGACAACACGCTGGACAGATCACTTGCAGATTTCATGCTGGCCTGATTAAAAAAGCTGGCATAACTCAGGTTCTCCGCGCCTTTGATGGTGCCGGCGCGTGCGGCTGTTACCTGAGTGCCTTCAAAAAATGCTGCGGGGCGACCATCAATGAGTCGCGCTGCATCATTGGTGACCAATTGCTCCACCTCTGCGGTATGCACGGTGTATGCGTCAGACCACACCGGCACAAAGTCAGAGGCTGCCACCGTGCTGGCATCAGTGCTCACAGGCAGGCCGGCAGTTTGCCAGGCGGCAAAACCACCGTTCAAAACTGCCAGATTTTCTACGCCCAGAGATTTTAATGTCCAATAAACACGGGTTGATGCACCCATATCTACGTCAGTGCTTCCCTGATGCACAATCGCCACTGGTGTGTCCGAGGTAATGCCTAGTTGCTGCACGACTGCGGTCAGTGCCTCGATGGAGGGCAATTGGCCGGCATTGGTTTGCGGGCCTCTGAAGCCGGCATAAGGTGCATTGAGGGCGCCCGGAATATGGCCCGTTGCATAATCGCCGGTCACCGTGATGACGCGTACTTCCTCAGATCCGGACAATATTTGATTGAGTTCTGCAGGCTCCAGCAAAGGCGCCCAGCCTTCCGGTGCAGCCGCCACCAAACCTGTGTAACTGAACAGCAGCAAAAAGCTGAACATCTTGAACATTTTCATCGTGGATATCCTCTTTTGGTTAACGCGGGACAACAATAGACATGGCCTGGGCTTCGACTGCGCAATCACGGGTGGGCGGCAACCCACGCGCGCGGATGGCAGCAACTTCCGCCTTGGCGCCAGCCAGGTCGGAGCGGAACAGGGCGTCAGACTGCAACACTGCAACCGTGGCGGCGCCAATCGTCTGACCCTGAATTACATCCATAGGCCAATGTACGTTGCACACCATCCGGCTGTCACCAAACGCCAATCCCCGTGCCTGGATCTGGTTGG
Source organism: Gammaproteobacteria bacterium (assembly GCA_947458495.1). Lineage (GTDB taxonomy): Bacteria > Pseudomonadota > Gammaproteobacteria > Pseudomonadales > Pseudohongiellaceae > Pseudohongiella. The sequence continues at coordinate 22,367 of CANHAR010000006.1, forward strand.
AGCGATCGGGTGCAATTTCACTGAGAATCAGTGCCCATGCCCAGCCAATGGCTGTATGCCCGGAAGGGTAAGAGCCGTCGGTGCGTAAGGTCTCTTCAGCCCCCGCAGCGCAGATAGATTGTTCATTGACAACAAACGGGCGTGTGCGTTGATAGTGATTTTTTGCGCTATAGGTGGCCAGGCCGGCATCCAGCAAGGTGCGTCGCAGTAGTTGGTAAAGGTAGGGGGTTTGTTCTTGTGTGATGGGCGCGCCCAATGCGCAGGAAAAAGTGCCAGCTGCGTTCGGAAATGTCAGATCGTTGTCCAGTGTGGCCAGATCCCATCGCGGACCACCTCGCAGCACCTGGATTTTCTGATTGACCTCTTGTTCCCATGCATATGCCGTGGAGTCCGGGCCGGGTGCTGACGGAATGAGTGCCAAGGCGTCAGGCAGATCTTCTTCATGCAAATATCCTGGCAATCGGCCCGGGCGGATTTCCTCGACAGGTGCTGGCTGCGCAAATGCCTCCGGGGTCATCACTGCAGAGGTCAGGCCACATAGCAGCGGGCCTGAGAAGATCGCGGCAGATAAAAGCGTTGTTAGGTTTTTCATGCATCTTCCCTCAGGAACTTTTTGTTTCCGGCAGTATAATCACTTTGATTATTTTCGAGCGATTTAAAATTCAATGGATGCCCAAGCATCGGCACAGCTACGAAGCAGAGGTACAGGTTTGTCTGATCAAAACGTCAGGAGATTGCCGCGCGGTGAGAAACCCTCCAAACGAGAGTGTCTGAGCTGCGGGATGCACCATCAGCAGCTTGCTCCGGACATCGCTGATCGTGTGAGTGAGCCACTGTGTATCAAGTGTGATGCGCCCCTGTTCAGCCTGAGTGACGGTAGCACCATCACGGTGGATATCGCTCATCATCACGAGACGGTTGTGCAGGCGGTCGAAAAACTGGAACTAACCTTGAACAGGATATGGAAGCAGACGCACGCGCAGACGCTGCGACTGATTGTGGGTGGCGGACTGATCCGTGATGCTGTGCTTGCAGAGTTGTATTTTAAAAAGAGTCGCGGCACGGTGCTCGACTTCTCGGAAGAAAACCGTGGCTCGCTGATCATACGCATTCGTTAAGTTCAACGGCCTTTGCTGATGGTCTTGAAAAGACGTTTGATGGCGTTGACAGTGCCCCTGGCGGCGATCAGAAAACTGTACTTGAGCCGGTCACCTGCCGATAAATGACGGGTGGCATTTAAGTGACCCATCTGTCGGTGATACCACGCCTGGCTATGCGCATACGTTGCTGCGCGACGTGAAACGCGTGTCATCAGAAACACAGCCAGCACCAGAAATAGTATCCCCGGTATGATCGGAAGAATGAGGCCGAGCAGGCCTATGACGAGAAATACAGCAATCAGCACGGAAACGCCGATTTTATAGATCAGCGGTATCGGTCGGAATATGGGTTTGGGCAACTGCATATCTTTTATCCTCGTATACAAAGCCGATTGTAGAGATCAGCGACTGAATTAGCCAAGCATAAGTCATGCCCATGTTCTAACTTGTTGAATTGGTTTGTATATTGTTATGCCAATTTGGCGGTTGCACCGGAATCTGGCGTAAACCACCGCTATTTGGTTAAAACCGTCACGGTATGTCGTCCTCCCACGCTCATCGAAGCTATTGTCGTAACGGTTTGGTCGTAACAGCGCGTTACCGCATAAACTCCCTGGCCTGTTGCAATGCGGCGCGATCACTGTCTGCGCTGGCGGCGACAGTCAGTAATTGCTGATAGTACTGGCGGGCTTTGTCAGCATCACCGGAGTCTTCAGCGGCCTGCGCTGCTGCAAACAGTGTCAGGAAACGGTTGGGCTCTTTCGCCAGCGTTGCTTCCAGTGCTGTGAGCGCGTCAGCCGGCTGGCCCGCTTCCAGCAACATAATGCCCAGCAACTCCCGGGCGGGTGCCATGGGGCCGGGAGAGACGGACGCTTTGTCGGTAGCATCTTCAATATCAGCAGCCTCGCTCATCATCCGGATGCCTTCTTGCTGATTACCGGCAGCAAAAACCACCCAGGCGCTGGCTGCCATGTACTGTATGTCTATCTGCTCTGTCCAATAGGCATCTTGCCGGGCACGGGCGCGCTCCCGCAGTTCTGCCAGCATGCTGATGTCTTGCGCTGCAGCGTCCGGCTGACCGTTACGGGCGGCACCCACCGCTCGGGCAAAGTGAGTGATGGCCTGGGTGTGAGGCGTTGTCTCGGCGGGTACGACTTCCAGTGCCGCAGCCGCTGCAAAGTCGCCGCGCTCAAGAGCATAGCGTGCAGGTATCGTTGCAATGGCAAATGCGCCGGCCTGTGTTGCACCAATGGCGGTGATGTCTACTTCGGACACCAGTGCTCGTGCGCGTTCCACAACTTCCAGTGCCTTTTTATCCTGCGCCATTTGCAGGTATGCATACACCTGATAATCCAGTGCATGAAGCTCTTCGCCTGCGGTACTGCTTTCGCGTGCAATTTGCGCAGAGCGCAGATTGCTGTCTACCGATTCTTGCCACATGCCCACACGGGTGAAGGTGTGTGATGGCATGTGCAGTGCATGTGGGGCATCTGGCGCTAATGATGCATACCTGCGCGCAGCATTGAGTGCGCGTGCGGCCAGCGGTGGGTGATCATAGGCGTGAATGATGTAATGCGCGAGCCCTGGGTGATCCGGGTATTGCATAAACAATGGTTCCAGAATCTCGGCAGCTTTCAATTGCTGTGAATAGGTTTTATCGTTGGGGCTCGCAGTTTGATTGACAGCTAGCGCATAAAAAATCTGCGCTTCCATATCGTCAGGATACTGCTCAACCAGGGAAGCCATGGCATCTTCGTATGCCAGGGTGCGGGCACCTTGAGTGCCGGGCTCAGTATTGGAAAACAGTTTAGCAACCGCGTTGATGTAGGCACTTTCACGCGCATCAGGTGAGCCGGTGCCCAGTGCCGCCTGCACGCTGGCCTGGCCACGGGCGAGCTGCGCTGAGTTTCGTTGACCCGCAAACGGATTGCCCCAGTGGCTAAGCGCTATACCCCAGTGCGCCACGGCGCACTCGGGGTCTTCTGCCAGTACTGCATTAAACGTATTAATAGCCTCAGCAAACCAGAATGAATGCACCAGTGCTACACCACGATCGAAGTTATCAGCCGTTGATGGACTGCAACTCGTAGCAAACGACACGTTCTCGCTACCGATTTGATCTGCAGTCGGCGTGCCATGCGCGGCATGATCACCATGCTGAGCCATGGCGGCAGGTATTGCCGCGCTCAAGGCAACAGCGCAGAACAACGTCTTGGGTTGGAATCTCATGGTGTGCTCCTGTTTTATTGGGAATGTCTTGTTGTGTCTTATTGGGGACGGAGAGATCAAATTTTGATCTCTCCGTCCCCAACTACTAGTTTGTTAACCTGCACATTGACTGTCAGGGAAAGTTCGGTCAGTGCCTCGGCGCGGGCCCGGCCTTCGGCTGTAATCCGGTACACATGCGGAGTCATTGTCAATAGCTGCGAAATCTGCGTTTGACTGTTCAGTCTGATTGTATACCTTAACAACTGCTGTTCAAGTAGCGTGAAACCGGGCAGGGTATTCTCTGACTGATTGGGGGCCTTGATGCTGGGATAGATGATTTCACGTAGTTCAATCAGGTGGTCTGGCCCTGCATCCACCTTGATCAGTATGCCTTCCGCAGTGAGTACGCGGCTAAATTCAGGGTAAACCGGAAAACCGAACATACATAAAACGATGTTCTGCGAAGCAGGTAGCAGAGGGAGATTGGCGTTACTGCCAACAATCCAGTCTGCATTTTTTTCCTGACGGGCCGCTGCCATCACGGCCCATTTTGAAATGTCTAAGCCGGTTAGATGCAAACGCGATCCGTTGTTGATTAGCCTGCTTTTTGACAGCTCGCGCAGGTAGTAACCTTCACCACAACCTGCATCCAGTATGTTGACTGTTTTGTCTGAGTCAGTACTGGCATTGACCAGGTCGCTCACGGCATCTGCGATAGGTTTGTAATGACCTGTGCTGAGAAACTCCTGACGGGCAAGAACCATTTCCTTGCTATCGCCGGGGTCTTTGGAACGTTTGTTTTGCACCGGCAATAAATTGATATACCCCTGTCGGGCGATATCAAAGCTATGTCCGGCCGGGCAGCGCCAGCTTCCCTGTTCACGTGACAGAGGCAGCCCATCGATCGGGCAGGCCAACAGGCTTGGGCTGGTTATTTCTGGCATCGGATTACCATGACACGCGCGTGTCTGTAAAAATATGTTTGGTGACTTTTTGCTCATAAGGTGTATCGAGTGTGCCAAGCGAAATTGCAATGCGATCAGGAGTTTCGGCCGTATTGGACCAAGTCAGGCTGGAACCGCACTGCGAGCAAAATCCTCGAAAAACGCCGGCAGTTGACTCGTACAGATGCAGCAATGGCTGACCACAAAGCCACTCAAGCTGCCCAACAGATACATTCCCGTAACTGCCGCAAGCTGCACCGTGCTGTTTCTGACACATGGTGCAATGGCAATGACTGGTGGATTTGAACTCACCGTTCACTTGATAACAAATGGCGCCACATAGACAGCTACCTGCATAAGACATGTCCGATTTCCCCTCATTGATGTATTGTTCATGTTACTTGAAAACTTGGGGACGGAGAGATCAAAAAATGAACAACAGTAACGCTGTGAACAACCCGTTTGATTTGACCGGAAAGGTGGCGCTGATCACTGGCGGTAACGGTGGCATCGGCCTGGGGTTTGCCAAGGCACTGGCTGCGGCCGGCGCTGACGTGTGCATCTGGGGCCGCGATGAGCAGAAAAATGCTGAAGCAATCACGCAGTTGCGCGCATATGCGCCTCAGGTGAGAACAGAGGCGCTGGTCTGTGATGTTGCAGATGAACCACAAGTTAACGAATGTTTTCAGCAAACCCTGCAGATGTTTGGCCGTGTTGATACCTGCATCGCCAATGCCGGCGTGGCTAACGGCTTCAATCGCTTTCATGAAATGACCAAGGACAACTGGCGCGGTGTGCTGGACGTCAATCTCGACGGGCTGTTTTACACCTTGCGGGCGGCCGCCGGACACATGGTCGCGCGGGCAGAGCAGGGCGATGCCGGTGGACGTCTGATTGGCGTTTCCTCACTCGGTGCCTTGTGCGGCATGCCCCGGGCAGAACATTACGCCGGCAGCAAGGGTGCGGTGATATCCATCATGCAGGGACTGGCTGTGGAGTACGCACGTTACGGCATAACCGCCAACAGTATTCTGCCGGGGCACATTCATACGGATATGACCGATAAGAATTACCAGAATGAGAAGTTTGCCAATGCAACATTGCCCAGAATCCCTCTGCGCCGCTGGGGTTCACCCGACGATTTTGGCGGAATTGCAGTTTATCTGGCCAGTGATGCCAGCAGTTACCACACCGGAGACAAGCTGTTGATTGATGGTGGATTTTTTATCGCCTGACTGTCTTGATAAAAAACCTATAAAAAACAAAAAGTTATGATTTTTCTGAATTGGTGTTGTCCAAGGGATTGCCAGTGACGGCCGCAAAGTGAAAACCCGGCATCAGTGATTTGATGATATTTATGAACAAAATCATACTTATGCTGGACAAAATGAATATTCCACGTGAGAATGCGGCCACTTACGCAAATTTTTAATAACAAAGACTACAATTTCTGGAGCAGGCTGCATGAAAAACCTGACAGCAGCACTTGTGGCGGCGACTTTATCTGTGTTGATAAACCCGGCTCAGGCTCAACAATCGAGCCTGTCCGGTTCGAGCATGTCCATGGAAAGACAGCACCGGCATGCGGTAGAAGCAGGTTATACCTTTGTCCGCACCTCGCGAGGCGTCAATGAATTGGTTGAAGCCGGTGATCTGGTGCGAGTTTCTGCAAACAGACATGTTGAAATTCACAACGTGTCCTATCCCTACGCCCGCCCCCCGGTTAAAACGCTGATAGAACGTCTTGGCTCTCAGTATTTTAATGCCTGCGGTGAAAAGCTCACGGTGACAAGTCTGACACGGCCCATCGAACGTCAGCCAGCCAATGCTCACAATGATTCCGTACACCCGACAGGGATGGCCGTTGATCTGCGTATTCCCTCCAAGCAAAGCTGCCGCAATTGGCTCGAGAGGACGCTGATTTCTCTTGAAGACAACAATATTCTGGATGTCACCCGCGAGCGCAATCCGCCGCACTATCACGTGGCAGTGTTTCCCGAGCATTACGAAAATTATCTGGCCGGTGAGTCAGGTCAGAGCCAGGAGTACACAGTGCGTCGCGGCGACACTCTGTCTGCTGTAGCTGCGCGCATGGATACCACAGTAGCGCAGCTTCGCGCTGCCAACGGATTGCGTGGCGATCTGATTAATGTCGGTCAGAAGCTGTTGGTGCCAGGATCGGACAATGTAGCCTCTGCCAGTTCGGCGCGAGTCATTGCCACCAATGCCAGCAGCGCACCGGTGGCTCCGCAGCGTATCGCATCTGTCACTCAGGAACATAAAGTGCGACCCGGTGAAACCCTTTGGCGTATCGCCAGAAGTTATAGCACCAGTGTTGAAGCATTGCGTGCGCAGAATAATCTTGCCAATGATTTATTGCGGGTAGGTCAGGTTCTGCGTGTGGTGACAGATGAGTCGTAAGCTCTGACATCCAGCAGACTGCTGATCATGCTGTCTGCTATGTCAAACATTTTTGCCGATGCGTTAATCAATTCAGTATCGACCTTCAGACTCACCACAGGTTCAGTCGTTTTAAAAGACCCCGAGACGGCGGCGTTGATATCAACGTCACTGTGTCGCGCGGTTGTTCCCGCAGGCCCGATCTGACAGGCGGACAGTGCCATGGACGAGTTGATAACTGTTGTGAGCGTGGGCATGTTGTTGGTGCTCCTGGCAGCCATCTGGATGTACAACCGGCTGATTGCCGATCGTAATCAGGTGCTGTCCGCGTGGAGTGATATTGATGTTCAGCTGATGCGTCGCCACCAGTTGGTACCGCAACTGGTCGAGACCGTAAAGGCCTACGCGGCCTTTGAAAAGTCCACCCTGTTAGCGGTCACCGAGTTGCGCGCACGCAGTGACTCCAGCCGCAGTCTGTCCGATAAAGCAACCATCGAATCGAACCTGCATCAATCACTGCAGACCTTGTTGGCGCTTGCCGAGGCCTACCCCGATCTGAAAGCAGATGACAATTTCAGGCAGCTGCAAACCGAACTCACCGCTCTCGAAGACCATATCCAGTATGCCCGCCGTTTTTATAACGGTGCGGTGCGCCTGTTGAATACCCGCATTCAATCGTTTCCACATCTGTTGCTGGCGCGGCCGCTTGGATTTAAGGAGGCGGAGTTTTTTGAAGTCTCCGGTGGGCATGAACGCGCCGCCCCAAGCTTGGACATTAACTGACATGACCATTAGACAAACACTGCGCTACAAGACACTCATGCTGACCATCGTGGCGGTGATACTGCTTTCGGCCAGTAGCTTTGGCCTTGCTCAGGATGTAACAGGTGAGCGCATTCTGTCGTTTCACAGCGATATCAACATCGCCGCTGATGGCAGCATGGTGGTCACTGAAACCATCCGGGTACGCGCCGAGGGGGACAGGATTCGCCGCGGATTGTTTCGCGAATTTCCGACACGTTACAGCGATGATGCGGGCAACACTTATCGTGTGGAGTTTGAAGTATTGCAACTGCTGCGCGATGGTCAGACTGAGCCCTGGAGCGCAGACCTCTCTCGTAATGGTGTACGGGTTGATTTTGGTGACGAGCGCTTACTGCAAGTGCCCCGTGAATACGAGTATCAGCTTCAGTACCGCACCAACCGACAGATCGGATTTTTTGAATCCCACGATGAACTGTACTGGAACGTCACCGGCAATGGCTGGGACTTTGTGATCGATGCCGCCAGCGCCAGTATGGTATTGCCCGGGATTGTCAGTGCTGAGCAGTTGGATATCGAAGGCTATACCGGCGCCATGGGTGACACGGATACCCATATTGAGGTGACCAGCGCGCAATCGCAGGCCGGGATCGTCAGCACGGTGCCGTTAATGCCGGCTGAGGGCCTGACCGTGGTGCTGAGCTGGCCCAAAGGGGTTGTGATTGAGCCCGGCGCGGCTGAACGGGCCGAATGGTTTTTATCAGAC
>CANHAR010000007.1 GCA_947458495.1 Gammaproteobacteria bacterium
ACAAAACTGGCGTGAACAGTTCTGGGCTGAAAAAGCCAGGGCGATGTCATGGTGTTATCCACAACATAAATAAGCTTGTGTTGCTTGCATAGTTCACCTATGCCCTCCAGATCAGCCACCTGAGTCACCGGATTGGCGATGGTTTCTGTAAAGACCAGTCGAGTGTTGTCCTGTATCGCGGCGTTGACGTTCTCAGCGTTGGTGGTGTCAACAAAACTGACCTCAATGCCAAAATTTCGGAAGGTATTCATCAGGCTGTTGGTGTTGCCAAACAGGAAGGCGCTGCAGACCACATGATCTCCGGCTCGCAGCAAGGCAAACAATGTTGAGCCTACCGCCGCCATACCAGTGGCGAATGCGGTACTGGTCAGCCCACCTTCCATCCGTGTAATGCGGCTTTGTAGTGCGTTGACGGTTGGATTCTGCTGACGGCCATAGTTGTATCCGGGCATTTTCCCCTGAAAGACCTTGGCAAGATCACGCGCATCATCGTAACTGTAGGCTACCGAGGTGTGAATTGCCTTGTGCAGGACGCCGTGTTCGGGTTTGTCGCGTCTGTCGTTGTGCAGATTGCCAGTGGTGAAGCCGTCTTTATCTGATTTACTCATGCCTATTCCGTTGCCAAGCTCTCTGTGTGTAGAGCGGGATTATACAGTTGCAATGCCTGCACCGCCTCGTTGATCTCCCGCAGCCTCTGAAGGTACTGAGTGCTGTCACGGGTGCCAAATTTTTCTATAAAGCTGGCCTCGTCAAGGCCGTCAGCATCCGTCAACGGAATCGGCATATAGGCGGTTTCCATTTCAGTTTGCATGAGCAGCCTCTGTATCTGCAGGGCGCTGTACTGGCTGGAAGTAGAGTACTCACCAAGCGCCACACCCGCTGCATTGGCAGTCATGTCACTGAAACTGAAACCGGTTCCGTAACGGGCATCATAAACTTCTTTGCTGTTGGACAGCACTTCCGCCATAGTCACTCCTGCAGAGGCTGCAATCGCTGCCGCACTGACAAAGTGCAGGGCAAGATCGTTTCGTTGATGCAGCATCACAACCATAGATGGTATTGCCGGCAAGGCTTCGCCCGTTGATTCAGTATCGCGGTTCTCACCAATCAGCTGACGGATCGGCAGGTTGTTGACAAAAAATGACAAGGTCTGCAGTAGCGCCCGGTTTTCCGCAATCGCATCACCACCGGGTAGTAAGGAGCGCTGATTGGCCAGTTCGAACAATTCCGGCAAAAAATTCTGTAGCGGCACCTGACGGCGTACCTCGTTAGCATCAATGGCGATTGCGGCAATCAGCTGATGATAGGCCCGTATACGCTGCTGATCCTCCGGTGAAACAAAAATTTGCTGCGCCTGTGACCGCAGTTGAGACAACACGTCGGCTTGCCATGCCATGGTCAAATGCAGCTGGTTTTCCCCTAGACGATAAGTAAGCACACTGTGACGTGCGGCAGCAAGTTCCTGACTGGCAACGCTGGCAGTGTCAAGTCGATAACCAGCGATGCGCTCAGCTGAGCGCATGACGAAGCGCGGAATAAACAGGCGTCCGGCGCGCAGCTCTATCAGTCGGGCGCGGCCTTGATCCTGCGCAAATTGCGCCTCCAGATTAAGGTAAAGTGTCAGTGGCCCCAGCGTCTGCGGGATGCTCATCAGCGCGGTTGCCTGATCTCCATCGATGTTGAATGACAGAGCCAGGTTTTGCAGCTGAGGCACATTTGACAAGGCAAACGCAGACAACAGGTTCAGCTGTTGGGCGTCAAGGCTGAGTTGGCGCTCATCCTGTTGCTGAAAACGTTCAGGACTGTTGTCAACGATCAGCTGCTCAACATGGCGATAGTCTTCGTCAGTCAGAACGCCGCGGTGAGGGGTGACAGGGTTAACGCTGAGAGTGAGTATTGCCAATACCAAAAACGCCACCGCCAGCAGTAGCAATGGGCTGCACAATATTAGAATCTTGCGCTGGCGTTTGTTCATGATTACGGTGCCGAGTGCTGCATAGGTTGCCTGGCCGGGCCTGTCCCGGGTTGTAGAGTACGATGTGGACTGCCCGATTATACGGTATCCGCACAAGTGCGGTCAGTGCCGTTTTCTAGCAGGTTCGACCCGATCAGTGACACCAATCGGGTCTGGTGCTGGTCACAGACCGTCGAGTCATTATAAAGTAGGCAACATAAAGTCATCAGACAGAACAGGAATACCATGGTCATTAATGCACATAAATCCCTAAAAGTGATGTCGCTGGCAGCTTTGCTGGGTTTGGCGGCGTGTGCCGGGCAGCGTGGGGAACAGGAAGCACTGCTGGCGCAACAGGAGGCTGCGGCGCAGGCAGCAGCATTGGCGGAGCGGGCCGAGCTTGCCGACATGGCGCGTCAGGAAGCCGAGCAGAATGAACAAGCTGTGCGAGCCGAGCTGGAGCGAGTTCGCCTTGAAAACGAGGCCATGGCTGTCGCGCGTGCTGCTGCCGAACGTGAAGCTGAACAGCGAGCGCGCGAAGCTGCTGAATTGCAGCGTCAGCAGCAACAGACGGAAGTGGCCCGGGTGCAACTAGAGCAGCAAAGCAGAATTGCAGAACTGGAGCGACGACTGGCAGCTACTGAAGAGACAGCCAGCCGGCGCGAACAGGCCAATGCCCGTTTGATACAAGCGATCACTGCTGCTGAGGAGCTGCTGCAGATGTTGGCAAGTGAACAGCTGAAGTACAACGATGTTGATGCCGACGGCAATACCGTTGAGCCATTACAAAAGGCGTTGATTTCAGAACTGGAAGCGCGCAAAAACGCATTAGTCAGGGAAGCGCAGGCGCTGGGCAACTAGCCGGGAATGTTATTCCAGGGGCAGTCGCTCAAAGTGATACATCAACCACTGGTTATCAACCTGTTCGTTGTTGTTTTCGGGATTGACCCAGGTTGTTCGGACAGAACGCACACATTGGTAAATACGGAAGGAGCGGGTGTTTTCAATGATCAGGCCGCGCACAGAGGGATTCAGTGTGTAGTTTGAAATTTCGACCAGTTTCCAATCGTCTTCCATCGTGCGCTTGACACACTCGTTACCGGCTAGGATATCTTTAAACGGCAGCTGCATCTCAGCCCATTTGCCGGGTTCAATCAGTAAATTCAGGCTTAACTCGGAATCTCCTACATTGCCTATTTCATCGCGGAACACGATGCTACGCAGTTGAACGGGAGCATCACTCTGGTTTTGTGCAACCACACGCAGGCCGGCGTTACTGCTGAGATGCCAAGCGGCGGAATAAATCGCATACTTGACCGGATGATCGAATCCTTCTTGCGCTACAGTTAAAGGGTCGCTTGACTGCGCTGACGCCGCACCGGAGCTTAAAGCTCCCAGAATAATCAGCATGAATGCTGTGTAAAGGCGAGGCTTTGCAGCCCCTGAAGCTGCAGTCGGGGTCAGGAACAGGCGGCGTGATGCCAATAAATTTTTGACTATCATAAAATCTGACCAGAATAATGCAGAAACTGCAGGTGCAATAGAACACCGTTTCCGTCAATAGATCAAGCCTGAAATCACAGTTGAACTGTGTCAAATCGTGCCTCATACCACATCAAATCCGGTATGCAGGCAAGCGCTGAATCAGCATAATGCAGCGTCAATTCTCCGAGGGATTTCCATGGATAACTTATCCGGTATCAAACACGTCATTTGTGTAGCATCAGGAAAAGGTGGTGTAGGCAAGTCCACTACCGCACTTAATCTGGCCATTTCCCTGTTGCAGCTGGGATATAAAACCGGCCTGCTGGATGCGGATATCTATGGCCCCAGCCAACCTATGATGCTTGGAGTAGCTGCCGGCACGCGGCCAGAGATTGTAGACAAGCAGTACATGAAGCCGGTGATGGCGCATGGGTTGTCCAGCAATTCTATCGGTTACCTTGTGGATGCCAATACCGCAATGGCCTGGCGAGCGCCGATGATTGTTGGTGCGTTTAATCAGATGCTGAAGTTTACCCTGTGGGGTGATCTGGACTTTCTGATTGTTGATATGCCGCCAGGTACCGGTGATATTCAGCTCAGCCTCACGCAGGCGCTCAGACTGTCTGGCTCAGTCATTGTGACAACACCGCAGGACATTGCGTTGCTGGACGCCCGCAAGGGGATAGAGATGTTTCGCAAGGTGAATGTCCCGTTACTGGGGGTTGTGGAAAACATGGCTGTTCACATCTGCTCAAATTGTGGACATGCAGAAGCCATATTCGGCGAGGGTGGAGGCGAGAAGTTGGCGCAGGATTATGGGGTCACGGTGATTGGCTCTTTGCCTCTGGACCTGTCGATTCGCCAGCACACAGATGCCGGCACGCCTATACTGATTTCGCAGCCTGAAAGTGCAGTGGCTGCCGCCTATCATCAACTGGCCAGAAACATGCTGACCGAGTTGGATGCGTTGGCAGAAACCAAGGTCCCAGGCCCGGTCATTCAAGTATCAGATGATTAATGTCCCGGCAGGCGTATTTCTTCGACCATTTGCTGGATATCGCGCGGAGGAGCTGCGGTAAAGCGGCAGATGGTCAATGCAACGGCTGTATTGATCAGTGTGCCAACAGTGCCAATACCTTCAGGTGATATTCCAAAAAGCCAGTGCGCCGGCGTGCTTAGTTCAGGCGCGATGAATTTGAAATAGATGATGTACAGCGCCGTAAAGCTGAAACCGGCAACCATGCCTGCAATGGCGCCCTGACGATTCATGCGCTTGTAGAATATTCCCAATACGATGGCCGGAAAAAATGATGCGGCTGCCAGACCAAACGCAAATGCTACGACCTCTGCGACAAAGCCGGGCGGATTGATGCCAAAATAACCTGCCACCAGAATGGCAACAAAGATTGCAATTCGGGCGTAACGCAGTTCCTGCTTCTCAGTAATTTGCGGCATCAGGCTGCGCTTGAGTAAATCATGTGACACTGCTGTCGAGATCACCAGCAGCAATCCAGCGGCTGTTGATAATGCAGCAGCCAGCGCGCCGGCAGCTACCAGTGCAACAACCCAGTCAGGAAGGCCAGCAATCTCCGGGTTCGCCAGTACCATGATGTCACGGTTGACGGTCAGCTCGTTGACAGCCGGATCAGCCAGATACTGCACACGTCCATCTCCGTTGCGATCCTCAAAACTGATCAGCCGTGTATTCTCCCAGGTGCGGAACCACTCAGGCAATTCCTCATAGACGGCGTTGTTGACAGTATTCATCAGGTTGGTTTTGGCAAATGCCGCTACCGCTGGCGCAGTCGTGTAAAGCACACCGATAAACAACAGCGCATAAGCCGCCGATACGCGCGCAGCGCGAACGCTGGGTACTGTAAAAAACCGGATAATCACATGCGGTAGGCCGGCGGTGCCAAACATCAGCGCGGCCGTGATAAAAAACACGTCCTGAGTGCTGCGCTGCCCTTCGGTGTAAGGCGCAAAGCCAAGTTCTACACTCAGATTGTCGAGCCGGTCCAGCAGGTAACCGCCGCCATACTCGGGTGTCAGCTCTGAACCAAAACCGATCTGCGGAATCGCGTTACCGGTCATCATGATTGAGATAAAAATAGCAGGAACCATATAGGCAAAAATCAGCACGCAGTACTGTGCTACCTGTGTGTACGTTATGCCCTTCATGCCGCCCAGAACAGCATAAAAAAACACAACGGTCATGCCGATAATCACACCGGTTGTGATATCCACTTCGAGGAAGCGTGAAAAAACGATACCTGCCCCCTGCATTTGCCCGCAGACATAGACAAACGAGATGGAGATGGCGCAGAAAATTGCCACCAGGCGCGCACTACGCGAATAATAACGGTCACCGATAAAATCCGGCACTGTGAATTTGCCGAATTTGCGTAGATAGGGTGCCAGTAGCAACGCCAGCAGCACGTATCCACCCGTCCAGCCCATCAGGTAAAAAGTGCCATCTCTGCCTAGAAATGAAATGAGTCCGGCCATTGATATAAACGACGCTGCCGACATCCAGTCTGCTGCTGTTGCCATGCCATTTGTTACCGGATGTACACCGCCGCCTGCGACATAAAATTCGTGTGTTGAGCCGGCGCGAGACCAGACTGCAATAGCGATGTACAGGCCAAACGATAGCCCGATAAACAGATAGGTCCACAGTTGTACACTGCTCATGACTGCGAGTCCTCATCAGATGCGGATTGGCTATTGGCTGCTTTGAGATTGGCGGCTTTGGTGTTGGCCTGGTAACGCGAATCAAGTTTATCCATCCAGAACACGTAAACAATGATCAGCACAATGAATACATAGATGGAGCCTTGCTGTGCAATCCAGAAGCCGAGTTTGAACCCGGCGAAGCGAAAGTTATCAAGGAAGTCTGCTAACAAGATGCCGCAAACAAAAGAAACAAAGAACCAGATGCTGAGCAAGGTCGTCAGAATTCGTACGTTTGCTTTCCAGTAGGCTCGGGCGTGTTCGTCGCGCATTCGTTACCCTCGGTTTTTATTATGGTTTTCTGACATGCGAAGGATGGTAGCACTAAAAAATGTGAGTGCCTAGCTTGCATACAGGTCGCTTTCAGACGGTCAAAGCCCTCCCCATTTCTGCCAATGGCTGCACCAGTCTGCCCATGCGGGTTGCTCGCTCATTCGAAGCGTTGCCATCAAGTCCACGTTTGTAAACACCTTGCAGAATGGCGGCCAGTCTGAAAAAACTGAATGCCAGATAAAATGACCAGTTCCCGGGGGCGGTTACGCCACGCACTTCGCAGTAGTGGGCGATCAGTGCTGATTCGGCAGGAATACCCAGTGTCCTGATATCGTCGTCACGCAGGCCCTTGATTTCACCGTGACGAGGCAAGCGTAAGGCCATCAGGTAGTAGGCAAGATCAGCCATCGGGTGGCCCAGCGTGGCCAACTCCCAGTCGAGCACCGCGCGAATTTCAGACTTTCCGCTGTTAAAAATGACGTTATCCAGCCGGTAGTCACCATGGATGATGCAACTTTCGCCATCATCTTCGGGCAAATTGTCATTCAACCACTGAATCAACTCATTCATTTCAGGGATGACGTCTGTTGCTGAGGCCTGGTACTGAGCGCTCCAGCGCGACATTTGGCGCGCGTAATAATTGCCGGGTTTACCGAAGTCCGACAACCCGAGCGCCTTGTAGTCAACCTTGTGTAATTGCGCCAAGGTGCCCACAAGAGCAAAGTAATAATCAGCCCGACAATTGTGGTCTTTTTCTGGCAATGCAGGGTCCCAGAAGATATCTCCTGGCTCATAGCTCATCAGATAAAACATACTGCCAATCACCGAGTCGTCGGTGCATAACGCAATGGCCTCTGGCACCGGCACGGCGCTGTCTTGCAGTGCTTTGATCAGCCGGTACTCCCTGTCTACAGCGTGTGCTGATGCCAGCAGTTCGCCGGCCGGTTTTCGGCGCAGCACTACTGACCTGTGACTGCACTCCAGCAGAAAACTGGGGTTGGACTGGCCTGCCGCGAATTTGCGCATGCTGATTGCGTTACCCAGTTGTGGCGCATGGTCAGCGATCCACAGCGTGAGTGCCTTTAACATTGTTTGATCAGCGTCTATGTTCATACGCGTAAAGTCCTTTTGCTTTCCTTGTTGTGTCAGGTGTAGGTCAGCGCGTGCAAACGGCCTTTCTTTTGCAGGTGCGGCTGGCTGTTAAAGGCCGCCAACTGGAAACCGCGCTGATTAAAGAACAGGTGATGAATGCCGGTGTTGCGCGTCTGCATATTGAGGTTGATCAGTGTTTCTACACTGCAATCAAGAATTTGGCTGAGGGCCATCGCCATAGCACCGCCGGAGCTGACCACCAGCACGTTATGCTCTGCCTCATGAGCACACAATGACTGCATGGCGTCGGAGACCCGCTGGTGAAATTCAGACCAGTTCTCCAGTGCGGGCTGATCATCCGGGTCTGCTGCTGTCAGCTCAACACTGCGAGCATAGAGTTGGTCCTGCGACCAGGCGTGTATGGCTTTTCGCAGCATCTGGAAGAACAACCGGCCCCCATCACGTGTATCCGGGATGTCGATGCCGCAGCTGTGACAATACACTCTGACCAAGGTATGAAAATCAAACTCATTAAACCCTGCGTCTGTCGCAACAGGCAGTGATTGACCGCTGGCCTGCAGAATACTTGCAGCCGTCTGCTGTTGTCTTGCCAACGAGCCGGTCACTACGCGGCTGAACTGAATGTCCAGTTCGGCAAAGTGTTCACCCAACCATGCAGACTGCTGGTATCCCAGCGCAGAGAGCTGGTCGTAATTTGCCGCCCCGAATGAAGCTTGACCGTGTCTGACCAAAAACAACTGACTCATTAACTAAAATCCTTTGACACTCGCCGATTTTTTGCGACCACTAACCGCCCTGATGAGACCGGTGTTATAGATTAGCCTTATGTGAAATTTTGGTTATCATTCATGATACGAATACATCTGAAAAACATGGCGAGGCGACTTTTCTGAAAAAACTGGATCTTAATCTGTTTCTGGTCTTCGATACCATCTACACGGAGCGCAATCTTACCCAGGCTGCCAAGTCGCTGGCGATTACGCAGCCAGCGGTCAGTAACGCATTGTGCAGACTGCGACGCATGTTTAATGATGAGTTGTTTGTCAGGACCTCAAAAGGCATGTTGCCAACACCTATTGCAGACGGTATTGCGCAGAATATTTCCACAGCGTTGGGAATGTTAAATGCCAGCGTGCTTGAGCGTGAGGAATTCAGTCCTGCCTCTGCGCAGCGCACCTACCATTTCAGCATGACAGATCTTGCAGAGGCACTTATTCTGCCGCGTTTGTTTCCTTATTTTGAGCAACAGGCGCCGCACTTGGCGCTACAGAGTTACTACACAAAGCGCCATGAGCTGATCAGGCATTTGTCTCGGGGTGAGCTGGATTTTGCCATTGATGTACCTTTGATCGAGGATACACAGGTTTCGCACGAGTCGTTGATACGTGACGAATATGTCTGTGCCATGCGCCCGGATCATCCTTTGGCGAGTGATCCTTTGACGCTGGATTCTTATCTGGCGATGAGACATATTCATGTTTCCAGCCGTCGTAAAGGCTTGGGGCAGGTCGACATGTCTTTGTTGAAAGTGCAGGGTGAACGTCGAATACAGCTCAGAGTACAGCATTACCGCGTTGCGGCTGAGGTGGTCAGTGGAACAGATCTGGTGCTGACGGTACCCAGATTTCTCGCCTCACAATATTCCCTGAGCTTGCGGCCGTTACCTTTTGAAGTCCCGCCACTGGATCTGCATTTGTACTGGCATCGTCAGTCGGATAGCGATCCGTCACACCGTTGGCTGAGAGAGAGTCTGCTGACCCTGTTCCGGCAGTGATTAGCGTAACCGTTGCCGGGTAATTGCAAGTCAGGTAACCATGGCTAAGGCATGCAGCTCTTCACATAATCGAAGATACGCCTGCGAGCGGCTCTGGCCTGTTCATTATCAGCGGAAAACTCATTGTCTGTGGATTCCTTAACCGACAGGTGCTGGAAGCGGCGCAGTAGTTGTCTGAGTTCCTGGCGCTCAGCGAGCGGAAAGGCATCAACAAAGGCTTCAATATCGTTGGTATCGCCTTGGCTAAGTTGCTCGCCCCAGCGTTCAATTTCCTGGCTACGGCGTACCTGTTGTCGATCTGGAGTATGCAGTTTCTCGAGTGCCGCGCGAATCAGTTCATGGTCACTTGCGCGCATGAGTTTGCCAATATACTGGAGCTGTCGACGACGGGCTTCATGTCGTGGCGGAATGCGCTGATACTCGCGCAGCGCCGCCAGCAGCGGTTCTGACACTTCAATCTGTTCCAGTTGCTTTTTGTTCAGACTCAGCAGTTCCTCACCCATTTTCTGCAGTTCAGTGCTGTTCTTTTTACGTCGGGTCTTGCTGATGTCCTCGTCAGAAGAAGGTTCTGCTTCTTCATAAAGTGCATCGGTAGGGTTCTTCATAGCAGTTGTCGAGATTTACTCGCCTTCGTCAAATCGGTTGTTTACCAGAAACTGGATAGCGTCCAGTGCATATTGTTCGTCCTCACCGTCAACAACAATCCTCAGTGTGGTGCCGTTGCCTGCTGCCAGCATCATCAATGACAAAATGCTGCGACCATCTACCAGCTTTTCATTGCCTATTTTTACAGAGCTCTGGAATTGTGCGGCTATGCCCACGAGCTTTGATGCCGCTCGCGCGTGGAGTCCTGCCTTGTTACAGATGGTAATACTGGATTCGATCACGATTTTTTAAGCGCCTCTGGCCGGCTCAGTTCACGATGTAACACCTGAACATTGGATATTTGCCCTGAGAAAAGCTGCTTGAGTTGCTCACACAGGAAAACAGAGCGGTGCTGCCCACCCGTACAGCCGATAGCAACGGTCATGTAACTGCGGTTGCTGGCCTCGAACCGTGGCAACCACTTGGCGAGAAAATCAGCAATATCAGTTTGCATTGCCGTGGCGTCGTCTTGTGTACCCAAAAAATCGATAACAGCCTGGTCAAGGCCGGTCAGCGACTTAAGATTGTCATCCCAGTAAGGGTTGGGTAGGCAGCGCGCGTCAAAAACAAAGTCCGCATCAACCGGCACGCCATTTTTGAAGCCAAATGACTCAAACATAAGCGCCAGGGAAGAGTCTTTCTTTTCCACCACGCGACTGCGGACAATCTCTCGCAACTGATGCACGGACAAGGCGCTGGTATCTATCGACAACCCGGCCAGCGCGGCAATTGGCTCCAGAAGTTCGCGCTCTCGATTAATCGCTTCGCGCAGACCGATACTCTCGGTGGTGAGCGGATGTTTGCGGCGGCTTTCACTGAAGCGTTTGATCAATGTCGGGCCGCTGGCATCCAGAAAAATGATTTCAGTGTGCAAAGAGGAGTGCGACAGGTCAGCAATAATGCTGGGCACTTTTTTGAGGTCGTCCGGCAAATTGCGTGCGTCAATACTCACAGCTACTCTGGGCAGTGCCGGTTCTTCACGAGAGATACGTGCCACAAACGCAGGCAAAAGACTGGCCGGAAGATTGTCGATGCAATAATAACCATGGTCTTCAAGCATGTTCAGTGCGGTACTTTTGCCCGAGCCGGAACGGCCACTGATTATTAGGAGTCTCACCAGGTATCATCCGTCTCAGTTGTTAGCTTTTTCATCAAAGTAAATGGCCGTGCGATAAAGTTCATCGTCACTCTTGCAGGCACGCAGTGCCTGGCAGAAAGCTTCCTGATGGAAGAGCCTTGCCAGAGCGCCAAGTACCTTAAGATGTTCTGTAGTTTCTTCAGCCGGCACAATCAATACAAACAGCAGATCCACTTGCTGAGAATCGATGGCATCAAAGTCGATACCCTCGTTTAAAGTGATTAGCGTTCCGGTTGTCTGGTGGCAATCGGCAACTCTGCAGTGCGGAATGCCTATCCCGTTTCCAATCCCTGTGCTGCCCAGTTGTTCCCTGGCGAGCAGCGCAGTATAGATGGCATCAGCGCTCATGCCGGGTGTGGTTTTGGAAATATGTTCGCTGACAGTCGTCAGAAACCGCTTTTTGCTGACGCCAGGCAGATTACACAGTGTCCGTTCCGGCGCGAGAATGCTGCTCAGTTGCATGGAGATATCCCGTCTTGAAGTGCTTCTTATTCTAGGACCTGAGGCTGACGCTGGCAATCAAGCCAAACCTGTCAGACTAGTCGTTTCCGTTCGTTTGATGGAGAAATATTCAGAGATTCGCGGTATTTTGCTATGGTGCGGCGCGCAACGTTGATCCCTTGTTCATCCAGTAGTTCAGCTATACGGCTGTCACTGAGAGGTTTTTTGGGATTTTCTGCAGTCACCAGCTTTTTGATTAACGCCCTGATCGCCGTTGAAGAGCATTCACCACCTGCACTGGTACTGACATGGCTTGAGAAAAAATACTTCAGTTCAAAGATTCCCCGCGGGGTGTGCATGTACTTTTGTGTTGTCACCCGCGAAATTGTTGATTCATGCATTTCAACGGCTTCGGCAATATCATGCAGCACCAGGGGTTTCATTGCCTCCTCGCCGTACTCCAGAAAACCTTGCTGATGCTCAACAATGCGACTTGCTACTTTCAGCAAAGTTTCATTACGGCTTTGCAAGCTCTTCAGAAACCAGCGCGCCTCCTGCAGATTATCCCTGAGATAGTTATTATCAGTGCTGTTCTCGGAGCGTTTTACCAGTGCAGCATAATCTGGGTTTATGCGCAGCCGCGGCGCAATGTCGGGATTCAATTCTACCCGCCAGCGCCCGTTACGCTGATCTTTCATGACAAAAACATCCGGGACGATGTAGGTCGTGGAGGTCGGCGCGATATCAGCACCAGGCCTGGGGTTGAGTTTTTCGATGATGCTGATAGCGTCACGCAGGTCGTGCTCTTTGATACGCGCCAGGCGGATAATCTGCGCGTAGTCACGGTTACCCAGCAGGTTAAGATAGTCCTTTACCAGTATTCGGGCATTTTTAATGGCGCTGGTGCATAACTCTGGCGGAATTTGATTCAGTTGAATCATCAGGCACTCGGACAGATCCCGATAAGCGACTCCAACCGGATCAAATTGCTGGATCCTGTGAAGTACCGCAACCACCTCATCTTCATCAATGTCCAGATGTTCCTGAAGACCTTCAACAATGGATGCCAGACTTGCAGACAGTCTGCCATCAGAATCCACGGCATCAATAATCGCCATCGCAATCAGGCGATCGGTATCGGACATGTTGGTCAGATTCAACTGCCAGTTGAGGTGATCCTGAAGTGTTTCGGATGCCGAGTCACGCGATTCAAAATCGCTGTCTGAATCTTGTGATGGGCTGCCTGTAGAGTAAGAATTCTGGTAAACGTCATCCCAGTTGGTGTCCACAGGTAGCTGTTGAGGGATGCTTTCGTCCCAGCTTGCACTATCTTCTGAGCTTTCATAGGAATTGTCAGTAGAAGGCAGTTCCCGGTACAGTTCCTGAGCCTGCTCGTAGTCGGGCTGATCCGTTTCCTGAGAGGTGCTGACTGGTTTCTCGAAAAACTCACCGCCTTCACTGTCGAAATCTGCATCCGCACTGCTGCCACTTTCAAAACTCTCGTCCACTTCCAGCATCGGATTGGACTCAAGCGCCTGGTGGATCTCTTGTTGCAGATCCAGTGTAGACAGCTGCAGTAGCCGGATTGCCTGCTGCAGCTGTGGCGTCATGGTCAGTTGCTGACCCAGCTTTAGCTGTAGCGAGATTTTCATATCGGACTATCGATCATATTGTCGAGAATTCTTTGTTGAGCCAAGTGTGGGCTGGCGAATTACTAGCAATCATCATGCCGATCTTCATAATTTTTTGCAACACCAAAAAATCAGGCAGAATTCGTCTAGATGTGGAAGTTTTTACCCAGGTAAACGTCACGTACTTTCTGGTTGGCGAGTATTTGCTCAGAGGTGCCCTCGGCGATGATGCCGCCTTCACTGACGATGTAGGCCTTCTCGCAGATATCCAGTGTTTCACGGACGTTGTGGTCAGTCAGTAGCACGCCAATGCCGCGCGAGCTGAGATGTTGGATGATGGATTTGATATCGCTGACCGATATTGGATCTACGCCCGCAAAGGGTTCGTCCAGCAGAATAAAATGCGGATCATTAGCAAGGGCGCGCGCGATCTCTGTGCGTCTGCGTTCGCCTCCTGAGAGGCTCATACCTTTGTTGCTGCGGATATGGTTGATGTGGAACTCAGTCAGCAGACTTTCCATTTTCTGTTTACGTTGAGTGCGATCCATATCTTTGCGAGTCTGCAGTATCGCCATGATGTTATCTTCAACACTGAGATTGCGGAAGATTGATGAGTCCTGAGGTAAGTAGCCGATTCCCAGTCTTGCGCGCGCATAGATGGGCAAGTGGGTCATATCGATGTCATTAACCAGGATTTGGCCGCCGTCCGCGTTGACCAGCCCGACAATCATATAAAAACAGGTGGTTTTGCCGGCGCCGTTAGGGCCCAGCAGTCCAACTATCTGCCCACTGTTCACAGTCAGAGAGACGTCTCTGACAACCTGTCTGCCCTTGTAGCTTTTTGCCAGATGATGCGCGTGAAGAGTGTCCATCATTGAGCGGCATCTGCTGATGACTCCGAAGCTGCTGGCGGGGCAAAAACGCCAACACAGGGGCCGGGTGAATCAGTAGCGCCGGTTTCTACAATGTGTTTTATCTCAACACATTCCAGCGTTGTGCGGCCACGGGCGAAATTGGCCTCGCCCACAAATTCGACAACGGACAACAGCTGTTCGCTGCCGCTCTCTGCAGAAGGCGCCTGGTTGTAATAAATAATCTGCAGGCTGCTGCCATTTATCACTTCGGTACTGATCTCTGCCTGGCGGACAAACCGCGCCGGCGAGCCTTCAACGACGACCCTGATCAGATCCCCGGTCACCGTGTCCCGTTCCAGCCGGGCGGTATCGCCCACAATGGTCACGAGGCCTTGCTGAATACGGACATTGACGCGAAAAGTAGTGATTTGTGTGTTGCCAACCGTTTCGATACTGCCCCCGCCATCGGTGTTGACAATCAGCTCTTCGGTGACGTCAGTGAGCGCTGCCGCAAATACGCCAGAAGGTACAAATACTGTCAGCACTAAGCTGAGTATGATCGGTCGCCAAGGCCTGTATGTTTGTTTTTCAGTCACGTGCACGGTAGTAGCGGCCTTGGATTTCTGAATTGAAGTTGAGCAGGTTTGACGTCAGATCAGCAAACATACCGTTAGCGGTCAAATTAACACCATTGCCGACAACCTCCACCGGGGCACTGGTGAACAGTGTCTGTGTGGGCGGCTCGATAGTCATACTGCTGGTGGTCAGCCGAATCAGATTATCTGCGGAGGGTTGATGCAACACCTCAACGTTATCTTCCAGATCTAGCAAGAGGATGTCCCCCCCCGTCGAGGCCCGAATTCTGCCTGAAGCGGCTGATATATTCCAGCGCTCACTCAGTCCGTCAAACATCTGCAGTTGCGGCTGGTCAAGTTCGGTCAGCTGGTTAGGAAACTGTCGTTGCTCACTGGCATTCAACGTGTATGCCTGTAAGCCATTTTCCGCGTAAATGACGCTACTGATACCTCTGCCAAATCCTTCATACTGCTCCTGTACAGGCAGTTGCTGCGCCAGATTTTCTGTTTCAGGAGTGACGTTTTCTTCCTGCCCGGTAAGCAGCCAGATCGTCAGTGCCGCAGGGCCCAGCGCGAGAAACCAGCGTCTGTTTGGCACTCTGACCTGCACTAGCGGGTACTCCCTTCATCAACATACGCAGACAAAGCTGATTGATAGCGTTGCTGGCTGATCAACAGAAAGTCGCACAGGTCGCGCACAGCGCCTTGGCCGCCGCGCCGGGTGGTGCTCGCATGGGCATGGCGGTGAACCTCATGATGTGCATCAGGAACAGCGACCGGCAGACCAATATGCCGCATCACAAGCAGGTCTGGAAGATCATCGCCGAGATAGGCAATTTCATGAAGCTGGAATGGCTGTTCAGAGAGTATTT
This sequence comes from Gammaproteobacteria bacterium, assembly GCA_947458495.1. Lineage (GTDB taxonomy): Bacteria > Pseudomonadota > Gammaproteobacteria > Pseudomonadales > Pseudohongiellaceae > Pseudohongiella. Next base: position 15,489 of record CANHAR010000007.1, read on the forward strand.
CCTGCATTGCCTGGAATTTGTCCTCGCGGCCCTGGGCTATCAACGTAATTCCCAATGCCTGTGCACGCAGGCTCAGAGCAGCAGATTTGCGCCCACTGATGATGCCAACGCGAATGCCTTGTTGTTGCAGTGACTTGATGCCTTGACCATCAAGGGTATTAAACGCCTTGAGAAACTCGCCATGCTCGCCAAAATACAGCTGACCGTCTGTCAGCACGCCGTCCACATCCAGCAGCAGCAAACGTATGTTGGCTGCCGCTTGTTTAACAAGCGCAGGGGCGTGGTAAAACCTCAGGGGCTCAAAGTTCTCGATGGTGTGCATCATATTGTCAGATCACATTGGCCTGCAGCAGGTCGTGCATGCGGATGATTCCGCTCAGCTGATCGTTGGCATCTACAACCACCAGCGTGTAGATGCGGTTTTCTTCCATTATTCTCGCCGCTTCGGTCGCCAGTGCGCTCTCCCTGATGGTTTTACTGTTTATGGACATTACCTGATTTATACGAGTTTCCATGATGTTGCAGCCAGCGTCCAGCGCACGACGCAGATCGCCATCAGTAAATACGCCTGCCAAAGAACCGTCGTTACCCAGCACCGTAGTCATTCCGAGGCCCTTGCTACTGATTTCATAAAGAGCATCTTTCAGTAGTATATTTGAATTCACCCGCGGCACTTGCTGGTCGCTGTGCATGATGTCTTTGATCTTGAGCAACAGACGACGACCCAGACGTCCGCCCGGATGCGAAAAGGCAAAATCTTCGTGAGTGAAGCCTTTGGCCTCCAGCATGGCCATTGCAAGCGCATCACCAAGTACCAGCGCGACAGTGGTGCTGGCCGTTGGTGCCTGGCCCAGCGGGCAGGCTTCCTCCAGCACACTGGCGTTGATGTGAGCATCAGCACTGCGCGCCAACAGTGAATCCGCATTCCCGGTCATACAAATCAGCGGAACACCTTTACGCTTGAACAGTGGAAGGATAGTCAGCAGTTCCTCTGTTGTGCCAGAGTTTGACAGGGCAAGTACAACATCTTTGTTGGTGATCATACCCAGATCACCATGACTGGCTTCTGCGGGATGAACAAAAACAGCAGGGCTGCCTGTGCTGGACAACGTTGCAGCAATTTTGCGGGCGATATGACCGGATTTACCCATGCCAGTGACAATAATCCTGCTTTCACAGGCAAGCATCAGTTCACAAGCGTTGACGAAACTGCTGTCGATGCGACCGCTCAAGGCACCGATAGCATCGTATTCAATGCGAATAGTGCGCTGCGCGCTCGCAATAAGTTGCTGCGTTCTGTCCATACCCTGATTATCCTGCCAGTGCCGGCAACGTTGGCTGAAACGCTATTATGCCCAAGCGGCTCGAGCTGCGCAGCATAAAATATAAACCGACTCTGGCTTGTCTGGTAATCTGCGTGAGTTCATCCAGCATTCACCTATAAAACGTCATACTTGAGACTGCAAACAGTAATTTATTGACCAGCCCAATTGAGGTACACTGCGTCGCGTTCATTACCCGAATTGAGGGATTCTGCATGAAAATTTTAGTTTCGATCTTTTTTTGGTGTTTTACCCTGGTTGCATCATCTGTGGCGCTGTCGCAAACCGCAACTTCATCGACAGCAGGCCTGACGGCTGTTGAGGCGGCTGAACAATCAGTTAATCAACTGCTGCAAACAGTGCAGGAGTTGCGACCGTATTTTGATACAGATAAAGACAGATACTATGCTGGTGTTGAAGCTGAAGTAGCCAAGTTTGTTGATTTTCGCGAAGTTGCAGTGGGTGTGATGGCGCGTTTCTCTGAACAGGCAACCGAAGAGCAGATCGTTGCTTTTGGTGAGAAATTGCGTTCCACCTTAACCCGATTTTATGGTTCGGCATTGGTGGAGTACGGTGGTCAGCAACTGAATTTTCTGCCGGCCACTGATGAGCCTGCTGATGCCTCTGCGGGCACCAATGTGCGCATGCAGATCGTATCGGAGGGGGCCCGCATAGAACTGCAGTATGCGCTTTTCAGGAATGCTGAGAACGAGTGGAAGCTGCGCAATATCTTCGTTGGCGGCATCAACCTGCGTCGACAGTACCATACCCAGTTTGCTGCATTAATGACTCGCAATAACAATGATATCGATCAGGTGATTGCCGCATGGCAGTGATTTGCAACAGATGTTGCACAGTTGGAGAGTGAGTGACAGATGAGTATTGGTGCGCAGGAAATAAATGAATTGCTCGTTGCCGCTTTGCCTGGTTGTCAGATCAATGTTGAAGGTGGCGGTGGCAAGTTTCAACTTGCCGCCATAGGAACCGTTTTTTCAGGTCTCGGTCAGGTCAAGCGGCAACAGCTGATTTATCAGTATTTGAATGAGTACATTGCATCTGGCGAAATCCATGCCATCAGCATGAAACTGCATACGCCAGAGGAAGCTGTCAGCTGACCTGGCCTGCTTGTTGTAGATGCCACACACGTTGCAAACACTCAACAGACTTTCTGCTACCTGCAGGTTTTTTCAGGACTCGTTATGGACAAGCTTTTAATACAGGGCGGAATCAGCCTGAGTGGTGAGATACGCATTGCTGGGGCAAAAAATTCTGCGCTGCCTATCCTTGCAGCAACCTTGTTGACCACTGATACCGTTCAGGTTCGCAATCTGCCGCATCTTTATGATGTCACCACGATGCTTGAACTGCTTGGCTGCATGGGCATCGAGCACGTTGTAGATGCCAAGCTCAATGTTGAGATCAGCAGTGCGTCCATCAAACATTGCAGTGCTCCCTACGATCTAGTGAAGACTATGCGAGCGTCCATTCTTGTGCTGGGGCCATTGCTGGCGCATTTCGGAAGAGCTGAAGTTGCTTTGCCGGGCGGTTGCGCAATCGGCAGTCGTCCAGTGAATCTGCATATTTCTGCCTTGCAGAAAATGGGCGCTGATATCGTTGTGGAGGATGGTTATATCAAGGCCTCAGTTGATGGTCGACTAAAGGGCTGCCACATATTTATGGATATGTGCACCGTCACCGGTACGGAAAATGTGTTGATGGCAGCGACCTTGGCGGCAGGCCAAACGGTTATTGAGAACGCAGCCCGTGAGCCTGAAGTTGTTGATCTGGCAAATTGTCTGATAGCTATGGGCGCTGAAATCAAGGGTGCAGGCACCGATACAATCGTAGTTAATGGTAAGGAAAGGTTACACGGCTGCAGTTATGCTGTGATGCCCGATCGTATTGAGACTGGAACATATCTGATCGCGGCTGCAGCCACACGTGGACATATCAAGTGCAAGGACACCCGGTCTGATAATCTGGAGGCGGTGCTCAGCAAACTTGTTGAAGCCGGCGCAGAGATTAACGTTGGAGAAGACTGGATAGAACTGGATATGCATGGTCGTCGTCCCAAAGCAGTGTCGGTACGCACAGCGCCATATCCGGCCTTTCCGACAGATATGCAGGCGCAATTCACAGCCCTGAACGCCATTGCACTGGGAGCGGGCTCTATAGTTGAGACCGTATTTGAGAACCGGTTTATGCACGTTCAGGAAATGAACCGCATGGGCGCAAACATGGTTGTTCAGGGAAATACCGTCATTGTAACCGGTGTCCCTGTCTTGAAAGGTGCCCCGGTGATGGCAACTGATCTGAGGGCATCTGCCAGCCTGGTCATTGCCGGACTGGTTTGTGACAACGAAACATTAGTCGATCGCATTTACCATATCGACCGCGGGTATGAGTGTATAGAAGAGAAGATGCAATCACTCGGTGCAATCATCCGCCGCATTCCCTCCTGAGAACGGGCGTAAGTCAAGGAAACCGCAGTATGATGGACATGACAGGGCAGCCTATCGTAATGGCGCTGACCAAAGGTCGAATCCTGGAAGAGGTTATGCCTTTACTGGCAGAAACCGGTATCCATCTGCTTGAAGATCACAAAAAAAGCCGTAAGTTGATTTTTGATACCAACGTGGCAGGGCTACGCATCATGATCGTGCGCGGTTCGGACGTGCCCACCTATGTTGAGTTTGGTAGTGCGGATATTGGTGTTGTGGGCAAAGACCTGTTGATGGAGTACGGAGAAGATGCTTTTTACGAACCACTGGATCTTGGTATTGCGCGTTGTCGGTTGATGACCGCTGCGCCTGTTGGCGCTCCGGCACCGCGAGGACGGGTCAAAGTGGCCAGCAAATTTGTCAACATTGCACGGCGTTATTTTGCCGAGCAAGGTCTGCAGACCGATATCATCAAGCTAAATGGGGCTCTTGAACTGGCACCTTCTATGGGATTGGCTGACTGGATCGTTGATATTGTTGATAGTGGCAACACACTGCGCGCCAACGGACTGGAACCCCTACAGACTATTGCTCACATCAGCTCGCGGGTCATTGTTAACAAAGCCTCAATGAAGATGAAACACAATGCCGTCAGCGGTTTGTTAAAAGAACTTGGGGACGTTGTGGTCAACCGGAGTGAGTCACGAGTGCCAATATCATGATGCGCAGAATGATGTCGGAGAATGTGGATTTTGACACCGAGCTTGCTACCCTGCTTGACCGGCGCATGATTGAGGATAACAAGATCAACAAGGTAGTCTCCGGTATTCTCGCTGATGTGAGACAGCGTGGCGATGAGGCGGTGCTTGAGTACACGCGTCAATTCGATAAACGTGATGTCAGCAATATGTTCCAACTGGAAGTCAGTAAAGCACAAATGCAGGCCGCACTGGACAAGCTGACGGTTGTACAACGTGACGCGTTGTTGAAGGCTGCCGAGAGGATTGGTCTGTATCACCAGCGTCAACTGCAACCATCGTGGCAGTATGAGGAGGAGGACGGTTCAGTCTATGGCCAGCTTGTTATTCCTCTGCAACGCGTGGGCTTATATGTGCCTGGCGGCAAGGCCAATTACCCATCTTCGGTGTTAATGAATGCCATTCCTGCCCGCGTTGCCGGTGTTGAGGAAGTAATTGCAGTCGTCCCGACGCCTTATGGCGAGGATGCAGGCGGCGCAGGCCGGTTGATTTTTGCAGCGGCGGCTGTTGCCGGCGTGGACAGATTGTTTACCATTGGCGGTGCGCAGGCAATTGCTGCCCTGGCCTTTGGTACGCAGACGATTCCACGTGTCGATAAGATCACCGGTCCTGGAAATGTTTATGTCGCTGCTGCAAAAAAACAGGTGTTTGGCGAAGTGGGTATCGACATGGTAGCCGGTCCATCTGAGCTCACGATTGTTTGTGATGGAAAGACTGATCCTGACTGGATCGCCATGGATCTGTTTTCACAGGCCGAGCATGATGAGCAGGCTCAGTCTATTCTGATCAGCACCGATCATGCATTTCTGGATGCCGTTCAAAACAGCATCAATCAATTGCTGCCGCAAATGAGCCGAGAGGCAATTATCCGTACCTCCTTGAGCGAGCGCGGAGCACTTATTTTTGCGGCCGACAAGGCAGAGGCACTGAGAGTTTGTAACCTGATTGCGCCAGAGCACCTGGAACTTTCGGTAGATGACCCACAGTCATGGTTGTCCGGCGTGCGTCATGCCGGCGCAATATTCATGGGTAGACATACACCTGAGGCGTTGGGTGATTATTGCGCAGGCCCTTGTCACGTCTTGCCGACTTCTGGCACTGCACGGTTTTTTTCGCCGCTGGGTGTTTATGATTTTCAGAAACGCAGTTCCATCATAAATTGTTCGCCGGAAGGTGCTGCCACACTGGCTCCTGTGGCTGAAACTCTGGCGCTAAACGAACATTTGCAGGCACATGCTTTGTCGGCTGCCTGGCGGATTCCGGGCCGTCATACACCGGGAAAGGCATGAGAAATACTATCGGTTGGCGTTAATCTTCTTGAGACTGGGTACGATATTGCGCTGTGCCTGTACCCAGCACCACTGAGATCGTCTGATAACTGCCGGAGCGGAAAATCCGCAGATCAACACTTTCTCCAGGCGCTTTGCGATTAATCTGTTCAATAGCGCTAATGACACTGCTAATATCCTGATTATCGATTGCGGCCATAACGTCGCCGGCGCGCACACCTGCAATTTCTGCGGGGCTTCCCTCGTTCACCTGCTCGATCAACAGACCATCAATATCCGGGGTTCCGAAAAAACTGGCACTTGATTCCGCGTTCAACATTTCTCCGGTGATTACCCCGAGATAACCTGGCGTTACTTCACCTCGTGCGATGAGTTGCTCAACAACAATCATCGCTTTATTGACAGGTACGGCAAAACCAATCCCGTCAGAGTTTCCGGTCTCGGAATAGATAAACGAGTTAATGCCAATCAGTTCTCCGCGGGTGTTAATGAGTGCCCCGCCTGAGTTTCCATAGTTCATGGCAGCATCTGTCTGTATGTATTCCACAATCGGCAGCCCATCGCGCGGGATACCCAATGCGCTGACAATACCGCTGGAAACCGACTTTTGAGTCATCAGATCTCTGCGCGGATAACCGATGGTCAGCACTGAATCACCGACGCGCACGCTATCGGAAGAACCGATTGGTACTGGTGGCGGCAACATTCCGCTGTCCACTTTCAGCAATGCGAGATCTGTACTTGGGTCGGATCCGATGAGAGTTGCGCGGGCTGTAACACTGGCCTGTTGGGAGCTATAGAAGTGAACTTCAATATCCTCCGCTCCTTCAATGACATGAAGCGCTGTCAGAATATGCCCTTCATCGCTGACCGCGACACCCGATCCCAGGCTTTCCCACAGACGTTCAGATGGAATGTTTTGCAGCAGATCGCGCAACGCCGCCGGAATCTCCTCAGCGGGTGGTAACTGAATTTGTTCGCGGATAGTCGAGTGTATGCTGACTACCGATGGAGCGGCCCTGGTGATGGCGTCTGCGAAAGAATCGGCTGGGCGGGTGCTCACCTGAGAAGATGGCATTTCTGAGGAAGCTACTGATGCCCTTTCTTCCAGCAGTTGACGCACTTGCTGCATTTGTTGGTACTGCGCAAGTACCAATGCCAGAAGCACGCCGCTGATAACGGGCCAGCCTATAAATTGAAGAACTTTTTTCATGAATAAGTCAGTACAACCCGGTTGTGATTACTTTTGGTGAATGCGCATTGATGTCTGCTAACTTGCGGTAGCAACCTACATCACTGATACTCCGCGCATTATGCGAAGATTTGTGCTGTAAGTGAAGGCAAATAGCAGTTATCAAAAGGTAAGGCGCTGATGGCGATTGAATTGAAAAAAATGCTGGCTGAAATCAACAAGGCACTGCGGCCGGAACTCTTCAGCGACTATTGCCCCAATGGGTTGCAGGTTGAGGGTAAGGCTGTTGTAAAACACTTGGTTTCCGGCGTAACCGCAAGTCAACGCTTGTTGGATGCCGCGATCGAACAGGGTGCGGATGTCATTATTGTGCATCACGGGTACTTCTGGCGCGGAGAAGACGCTGCCATTACCGGGCTCAAACGCCGCAGACTTAAAACCCTGCTGGATGCAGATGTCAGTCTGCTTGCCTATCATCTGCCTCTCGATGCGCATTCAGAGCTTGGAAACAATATTCAGCTCGCGCAGTTGCTGGGTCTGACACCAACAGGGGAGTTGATGCGTCAGAACAATCAGGTGATGGGGCTGGTGTGTGATTTGAGTGAACAGATCAGTGCGCAAACTCTGAAACAACGCATCGCGCTGGCGTTGAATCGTCAACCCCTGCATATCGAAGGCGGAGAAAGCTTGGTCAGCCGTGTTGCTTTGTGTACAGGTGCTGCACAGCAATACATTGAGCAAGCAGCCGCAGCGGGTGCAGATGTGTATATATCAGGCGAGATTTCAGAACAGACTGTGCATAGTGCGCTTGAGCATGGCCTGCATTACTTTGCGGCAGGTCACCATGCGACTGAGCGTTATGGAGTTAAAGCGCTGGGGGATTGGGCCGCTCAGCGCTTCAACATACAACACACTTTTATCGATATCGATAACCCGGCTTGAAAGACCGGGATTCGTTTACGGTCAGCGACGAGCGATAAATGCTTTGGATTGCATCATGCTGATGACTTCGTCCAAGCAGTCTTCGACAGTCAAAGCACTGGTATCCAGTTCAATATCCACATGTTCCGGTCTCGGATATGGGAATGACAAACCTGGTACATCGGCAGAGCTGGTTGCCTGTACCGCAGCGTAGATGCCGCTGGGGTCACGTTGCTTGCAGACTTCCATGGGTGGATTAAGGTAAATCACCACACAATTGTCTTTACCTATGACACTGAGCGCATGCTCTCGTGATTCAGGATTAGGCGCGATGAAGGCTGCACAGCAGATCAGTCCTGAATCGTTGAGCATGCGCGCAATGTGAGCGCTGCGTCTGAGATTCTCCGCGCGCCCCTGAGCGTCATGCGGCAGGTCTTTGCTGATACCGAGGCGCATGGCTTTGCCATCCAGTACGGTACTCACGCGTCCCATATCAAACAAGCGCCGTTCAAGTCCATGAGCCAAGGTTGATTTTCCGGACCCCGAGACACCAATAAACATGATGGTGACGGGTTTCTGACCGTACCGGGCAGAGCGCTCTTCTTTGGTGACTTGAATCGTGCTGCTGCGCCTAACCTGTCGATTGGCGGCAGCTATTTCCAGGTTAATCATGCCTGCGCCAACAGTCACGTTGGTCAGGCGGTCGATGACGATAAAGCCGCCGGTGCCACGGTTTCTTTCATAACTGTCTACACATACCGGTTGGTCAACGCTGATTTCACATAGTCCGATTTCATTGAGTTCCAGCCCCGGTGCAGGTATCTCTTGCAACGTATTGACGTCGATTCTGTGTTTGAAAGCTGTCACGCGGCCGCTGACAGTTTTGCCGCCCAGTTTAAAGTCGTATAGTTTTCCGGGGAGCAGCGCCGCTTCAGTCATCCATACCACAGTGGCATCAAACTCCACTGCGATCACTGGCGAATTGTCACGGTGCACAATCATGTCGCCTCGACTAACATCAATTTCGTCTTCAAGTGTCAGGGTGATCGCCATATCCGCGAATGCCATTTCCAGCTCTTCGTCGTAGGTCAGTATGGATTTAACGCGACTCTGTTTGCCAGATGGAAGCACCGCAATTTCATCACCTTTGCGCACTACGCCCGACGCTACTGTGCCACAAAAGCCCCGGAAGTTAAGATTGGGACGATTCACGTATTGCACGGGATAACGGAAGTCATCAAAGTTTCGGTCTTCTGCGATTTCAACGTTTTCCAGCAGTGACATCAGCGCAGGGCCTTTATACCAGTTCATCGATGCGCTCGGATTAACCACGTTGTCGCCGTCTAGTGCCGACATGGGAATGAAATGAAATTCTGTTTTACGCAGTTTTTTGCTGAAAACTGTGTAGTCTGCTTTGATTTTTTCAAAGATATCCTGACTGTAGCCAACCAGATCCATTTTATTGATTGCGACAACGATATGCTTGATGCCAAGCAGCGAGGTTATAAAACTGTGCCTTCGGGTCTGTAACTGAACACCATAACGAGCGTCGATTAATATGATTGCCAGATCACAGGTTGATGCCCCTGTTGCCATATTGCGGGTGTATTGCTCGTGGCCGGGAGTGTCGGCAATAATAAATTTGCGTTTTGAAGTCGAGAAATAGCGATACGCTACGTCAATGGTAATACCTTGCTCGCGCTCGGCCTGCAGACCATCAACCAGCAGTGCCAGGTCGACCTTGCCACCGGTGGTGCCTGATTTGATGCTGTCTTTGGTGATGGCAGCCAGCTGATCTTCATAAATCATTTTGGAGTCATGCAGCAGTCGCCCGATAAGGGTGCTCTTTCCATCGTCGACGCTGCCGCAGGTCAGCAAGCGCAGAAGTTCCTTGCGTTCATGTTGCGCAAGGTAGGCCGTTATGTCGGTGCTGATAAGATCGGATTGATGTGACATGTCAGAAGTATCCTTTGCGCTTTTTCTCTTCCATAGAACCTGCCTGATCTGAATCAATCAGGCGCCCTTGACGTTCGGAGCTTGTGGTCAGCAACATTTCCTGAATAATGTCAGGCAGAGTGGTGGCGGCAGAGTCAACAGCTCCGGTAAGCGGATAGCAGCCTAGTGTGCGGAAGCGCACCATTTTGTGCTCAACTGTTTTACCTTCAAGAGGCATGCGGCCATCATCGACCATGATGTCTACACCATCTATGTTGACCACTGGGCGCTCTTTAGCAAAATACAACGGTACGATTTCGATGTTGTTAAGATAAATGTATTGCCAGATATCCAGTTCAGTCCAGTTAGACAGAGGGAATACGCGAATACTTTCACCTTTGTTGACCTTGCAGTTGTAAATGTTCCAGAGCTCTGGTCGCTGATTTTTAGGGTCCCAACGGTGATTTTTGTCGCGGAACGAAAACACACGCTCTTTGGCTCGTGATTTTTCTTCATCCCGGCGTCCGCCACCAAATGCTGCATCAAATTTATGTTTGTCGAGCGCCTGGCGCAGACTTTGGGTTTTCATCACGTCTGTGTGTTTTTCACTGCCGTGAGTGAATGGACCTATACCTGCAGCGACTCCTTCCTGATTGATATTCACAATCAAATCCAATCCAAGTTTCTTCATCTGCGTGTCGCGGAACTCAATCATCTCGCGAAATTTCCAGGTGGTGTCCACGTGCATCAGCGGAAAAGGCAGCCTGCCGGGATAAAAAGCCTTCAACGCCAGATGCAGCATCACTGAAGAATCTTTGCCTATCGAATAAAGCATGACCGGGTTATCAAATTCCGCTGCTACTTCGCGAATGATGTGAATGCTTTCTGCTTCCAGTTGCTTCAAATGAGTCAGGTTGTAATCAGCCATGATTTAGCCTTTAGATTGGCGCAGCAAAGCTCAGAGATAAGTTCTCTGTAGCGGCTGCCGGGTTGTCTGGTTGGTTTTGTAACGGGATCTAGCCGTAAATCTATTGCTCAGCGATCATCATCCATGGTCTTTTGTCGTTCAAGGCCAAATCCCTCTGATAGTGCGCCGCTCTGCTTGCCATCGCGTCGAGGCGCATAATCCTTGGGCGGTTCCATGGTGTCCACATCAGCGCCTGATAACATCGACTGATCAGCGGGAGGCAATAGTTTGATGGCGACTTCTTCATGACAAAGGTCCTGGGCGCCTCTGGATAGATGTTGGTACACATCCCGATAACTTTCTGTCATGTTGTGAACCAGATCAGCAGTAGCACTGAAATGTTCGCTCACGTGGTCTCTGTAATCGTCATGAAGCCGCTGAAGCTCCTGAATCTTTGCTTCAAGTTCCTCAATTTTTGAAGGGCTGCTGTTGCTCAGGCGAGGCGCTGCAAAGAGGCCAGCCACTACTCCGACCACAAGGCATACAATGCCCGTTAACCATATCATTGGCTGCTATCCTTCAAAGAAATGCCGCGAGTATAACGCGTATATGTCAGTTTAACCCACTGGAATTCTAGCATGAAGGTGAGCGATTGTTAGTGAACTGTCGGTTTTCGGGTTGGTGTCCAGTGTCTAGATGGCTTAAAATGCGCTCCTTTCCAATAGGTCACAGACGAAATGCCTTCTCCTCTTCAATGTTATCGGGACGATCTGGCGAAAGGAATCATTAAGCCTGATGCGGCGCAGGCTTTGGCAGTCAATGAACTGCAGCGTTTGTTTGAAGAATTATTGCAGGCCAGAGAAAAACCGTCGGGCTTGCTGGCATCGCTGTCTGCCATGATCGGTACCAGTCGTCAGCCTGCCCCGATCAAAGGCCTCTATATCTACGGAGGGGTAGGCCGAGGCAAAACATACCTGATGGATACATTTTTTGATTGCCTGCCATTGGACAGCAAGCAGCGGACTCACTTTCATCGTTTTATGCAGCAAGTGCACGCTGAGCTGGCTGCGTTGAAGCTACAGAAAAATCCTTTGGAGCTTGTTGCTGCGAGCATCGCCAGTCGTACGGGCCTGCTGTGTTTTGACGAATTTTTTGTTTCTGATATCGGCGACGCCATGATTCTGGGCGGTCTGCTGGAACATCTGATAAAAGAAGGAGTGGTGTTGGTAGCAACCTCTAACATTCATCCTGATGGTTTGTATGCCAATGGTCTTCAGCGGTCCCGGTTTCTGCCGGCCATTGATTTACTGCACAAGCACACCCGGGTGTTTGAGTTGGATGGAGGCATTGATTACCGTTTGCGTGCCCTTAAACAGGCATGCCTGTACTTCACGCCACTGGGTGTCGAGGCCGATGCAGCGTTGCTGGAGGGCTTTAACAGCCTGGTCTATGGTCATTCTGATCGGTTGAGGGATTCCGCTATCGAGATTCTTGGCAGGGCTGTACCCGCGCGAGTGGTCTCCGATGGTGTCGCTTGGTTTGATTTTTCTCAGTTGTGTGGTGGGGCAAGAAGCGCTTTCGACTATATTGAACTGGCACGGCAGTTCCATTCGATTGTGCTGAGTAACGTACCTCAGATGACTGATGCTCAGGATGATCTGGCGCGTCGGTTTGTAAGTTTGATTGATGAGCTATACGACCGGCATGTGAAACTCTTGCTGTCAGCCTCGGTACCCTTGACTGAGCTGTATACAGGAACGTCATTGACGTTTGTTTTTGAGCGGACGCGCAGTCGGTTGCTTGAGATGCAGTCTGAGGACTACCTGGGACTGGAGCATAGACCTTAGTGCGGCACTTGCAGTAATTGAGAACAAAGTGCTTGAAGTTTCTAAGATGCTTCGGTAGTATTCGCGCTCCTTGAAGATAATGCCCGCTCGGTGACGTTTCATGAAGACTTTTAGTGCCAAACCACAGAATATTGAACACAATTGGTTGCTTGTGGATGCAGAAGGCCAGACACTCGGCCGAATCGCGACCGAAATTGCTTCCCGCCTGCGCGGCAAGCACAAGCCTGAATATACTCCACACGTAGATACAGGCGATTTTGTGGTCGTGATAAATGCAGAAAAAGTTCGTGTCACCGGCAACAAAGCAAAAGACAAAATGTATCATCACCACACCGGTTTTCCGGGTGGTCTCAAGTCCTTCAGCTTTGAAAAGTTGATCGACAGAGCTCCTGACCGCGTTTTGAAGCTTGCGATCAAGGGTATGTTGCCCCGCACTCCGTTAGGTCGTGCTATGTTCAAAAAACTAAAAGTGTATGCGGGTAACGAGCATCCGCATGCGGCACAACAACCGCAGGCACTGCAACTGTAAGTTTTCGACGAGGTTTATTGAGTCCTTATGGCTACAACACAATATTACGGCACCGGCCGACGAAAGACAGCAACCGCGCGCGTTTTTATCAGCAAGGGTACTGGCACTATCAGCATTAACAATCGCACGCTAGATAATTTTTTCGGCCGTGAAGTTGCCCGAATGATTGTGCAGCAGCCTTTGGAATTGGTTGAAATGGTTGGTAAGTTTGACCTTAAAGTGACCGTAAGCGGCGGTGGAAGTTTTGGTCAGGCAGGCGCTATTCGTCACGGATTAACCCGCGCATTGATTGCATACGACGAAGAACTGCGATCCCCTCTGCGTAAGGCTGGTTTTGTTACCCGTGATGCTCGTGCGGTCGAGCGGAAAAAAGTGGGTCTTCGGAAAGCGCGTAAGCGTCCTCAGTACTCCAAACGTTAATACTCTTTGGTATCTCCGACAATTCTTCGGGAATGTTGGGGGTAGCTTGGTAAAAAAGCGTTGTTCCGGATAGGGGCAGCGCTTTTTTGTTTGCAAAAAAAATAAAATCGCATTTATTTCAAAGGGTTGTCATGGTTTTGATGACTAGCAAGCTTGAAAAATCACGCCAAATTTACTAAAATTGGCACCGGTTAGAGGTATGCGTAGTTAATCTAAATATTAGCCTCCGACCTTGATACTCGCAGTTGTGCAGCAAAAGCAGGTTTTTGAACTCCCGGCAAAACTCCGGGAGAACCAGTTTTTTTGACAGACGACAATGCTCAGGAGATTACACGGTGAGTGAAGACGGTACTGATTCTGGCCGCAGGCGGTTTTTATTGGGATCAACCTCGGTTGTTGGGGTGGCAGGTGTCGTAGGGGCAGTTGTTCCCTTCGTAGGTTCCTGGAATCCCAGTGCTAAAGCACGTGCTGCGGGTGCTGCAGTTCGGGTTGATATCAGTCGCATCGAAGAAGGTGCAATTCTCGGACCCATCCCAGCATGGCGTGGGCGTCCAATTTTTGTCGTGCGTCGCACAGCCGAGTCGCTGGCCGCATTACCGACCATCGACGGTGATCTGCAGGACCCTGCATCTGCGCAGCCGGAGCAGCCCGACTACGCAACCAATGCTCACCGTTCACGCGAGCCTGAAATTCTGGTGCTGGTGGGTCTTTGCCCGCACCTGTTCTGCTCTCCGACTCCGAGACTTGCCATTCGTGCCGAGCCGTTCGAGGAGAATTGGAAAGGTGGCTTCTACTGTCCTTGCCACGGTTCAAAATTTGATATGGCTGGCCGCGTTTATAATGGCTCGCCAGCATCAAGAAACATGGAAGTCCCTCCTTACTACTATGAGACAGACAATATCCTTGTAATTGGTGAAGATGGGGTGGCTGCATAATGAGCGATGCAAAGAAACAAGGTTTTGTAGTGTCCTCTCTCGTTGGTCTTCGCGACTGGACAAATGACCGCTTGCCAATCATGAATGCTTGGGAAAAGCACATGAGCAAGTATTACGCACCCAAGAACTTCAATTTCTGGTACTTCTTTGGTGTGTTATCTCTTGTTGTCCTGGTTATCCAGTTGGTATCTGGTGTTTTCCTGACAATGCACTATACCAATAGCGCTGAAGCGGCATTTGCTTCGGTTGAGTACATCATGCGTGATGTGGAGTTTGGCTGGTTGATCAGATATATCCACTCAACAGGCGCTTCGGCCTTTTTTGTGGTGGTATATCTGCATATGTTCCGTGGTCTGATGTACGGTTCATATAAAAAGCCGAGGGAACTGATCTGGGTATTTGGTATGGCCATCTACCTGG
>CANHAR010000008.1 GCA_947458495.1 Gammaproteobacteria bacterium
TACCCTGCGTACCGGAGTAAACAAAGATGAAAGCAGTAAACAACACAGTTATTTCAGTTTTGGCGGTCTCTGCAGTCGCGCTTTTTGCCGGTTATGCCAGCGCACAGACATCGACGATCAAGGATGGTGTGTACACAGCTGAACAGGCTGCATCTGGCAAAGAACTGTACGAACGACGATGCGGCGCATGCCACAATGTTGATTTTTATCGTAATGCATTCTCTAACCGCAATAGTCAGGTCTTGCAGGTAATGTTTGAAGAGATTCTGGTGAATATGCCCGCAGATACACCTGGCTCGCTGATGGACAGCGAATACGAAGTAGTGTTTGCACACATCTTGTCGCTTGTTGGTTACCCGGCGGGTGATACAGAATTGAATTACGCTAATGGCAGCATGGGAGAAGTCACGATAGTGCCGCCAACCGATTAATCGGCGACAACTGTCAGTAAACGATCAGACGTTAAAGTGCTCAAACCTCATCGACAGGTCTATCGCTTTAACGTCTTTGGTCAAGACCCCCATCGAAATAAAATCAACACCGGTCTCTGCAACAGCTACCAAAGTCTGGTCATTGATTCCGCCTGACGCCTCCAGTTGACACATCGAACCCGGGTACGCGCGTGCAATACTCACTGCGGTGCGCATATCTTCCAGGCTGAAGTTGTCCAACATGATAATGTCAGCCCCCGCTGACAATGCCTGTTCAAGTTCGCTAAAGGTTTCCACTTCCACTTCCACGGGTTTGGCAGGCGCAAGTTGACGTGCGGTCTGAATTGCCTTCGCAATTGAACCGCAAGCGCTGATGTGATTCTCCTTGATCAGAAAGGCGTCAAACAGTCCCATACGATGATTAAAGCAGCCGCCCACGCGCACTGCATATTTCTGCGCCGTGCGTAAGCCTGGAATTGTCTTGCGTGTGTCCAGAAGCCTGACGTCAGTATGTGCCACTTTGCGGACATAGGCGCGGCTGACACTTGCAGTGGCAGATAATGTTTGCAGGAAATTCAACATGCAGCGTTCGGCGGTCAGCAGTGCGCGTGCAGGGCCTCTGAGTTTGACGATGATCTGATTGGGCACCAGTTCATCGCCTTCATTGACCAGCCAGTCAATGCTGACGGAGCGATCAACCTGACGTAACACTTCGTTAGCCCAGGGCATGCCACATAACACAGCGTGTTCCCTTGAAATGATACTGGCAGAAGCAACTACGTCCCCTTCAATCAGTTGTGCAGTGATGTCGCCAGTTCCAATATCTTCCTGCAACGCGCGCTGCACTGTTATTGCGAGGTCATCTGGTATCGCGAGGTCATCGGGGAGTGCCATCTTATCGATGCCCATAAAAAGTCCGTTCTTTGGCTGAAAAGCGCGCAATATAACCCATGTATGTCTTGATGATATACTCGGGAAAGTACCTGCCGGCAAGAACAGTCTGTATCAACTTAATGCAAGGGGCAATTGATTGAGCGGTGACCATTGGATGTCGGGGGTGCGCAGAGTTGAGTCCCCTAATTACAGCGAACGCCCGGACGGCCGCCAGATAGATATGCTGGTTATCCACAACATCAGCTTACCGCCCGGCGAATTCGGGGGTCCCTGGATTGACCATTTGTTCACCAATCAACTGGATGCCAGTGCGCATACCTACTTTGCCGGAATAGCCCATCTACGCGTTTCTGCCCATGTCTTGATCCGGCGTTGCGGAGAGGTTACTCAATATGTGCCATTCAACCGAAAGGCCTGGCATGCCGGGCAATCCAGTTTTGCCGGTGAAGAAAGTTGTAACGACTTTTCCGTAGGCATTGAACTTGAAGGGTGTGATGACCAACCATTTACAGAAGAGCAATACAAGAAGCTGACAGAGCTTACAGAGTTCCTGCGGGGCTGTTATCCTGCGATCTCTCCAGACAGAATTGTCGGTCACAGCGATATCGCTCCGCAACGTAAGACAGATCCCGGCCCCTGTTTTGACTGGCAACGTTACCGAAAGGCGTATATATGACTTTTTTTGTGGTGCTCAGTTGTCTGTTACTGAATCACTATTGGCGTAAGGACCGAATGCTGCCGGTCGACACTTGGGTGGAGCACTGGCAACAGTTTTTGCTGACATATCAGCCCCGCCTTCCGGATGTTATCCGCGACAGGTTACTGACACTACCGATATTGTTCTTGTTACTTCCGCTGGTGCCGGTTGGTCTGTTGCTGGTGATTGCAGAAGGTCGGTTGATGGGGCTTTTGACCTTGGGGCTGCATTTTCTGCTGCTCATGTATTGCCTGCCGCGCATTAACATTGATGCGTTGATTGATGAATACCTGCAACGCTGGGATCGGGGCAATTTTGAAGCAGCCTATCTTTATACCGAACAAGTGGCACCTGGCGTCTTTGATGAATCATTCACTGACTACGCCCGCATGCATGCCCGCTTCACAGAGTATGTGCTGGTGTGCAGTTTTCGGCGTATTTTTGCGGTGTTGTTCTGGTACATATTGCTTGGTCCTTTGGGGGCGCTTTTTTATCTGATGCTGCAACAAATGATCCGTTCGGGCATATTGTTGCCAAACGGCCGCGCCCAAGCCTTTGGCAATCAGCTGCTGGCAATTCTGGAGTGGGTGCCGGTAAGAATGGTGGCATTGGCCTTTGCACTGGCTGGTGATTTTGTGGCAGCTTTCCGTGCGCTGAAATCCCGCTTGTTCGATGAACTGGACGCTGATACCGGTTTGCAATTGTTACAGGAGTGCGCTGTTGCGGCCATGTTGCCCTATGACCGCGGCAGTCAGGATGTTGATTTTGCTGACCGTGCAGCAGCGGATCTGCGCGAACTACGTGGGTTGCTGATGCGCACGCATGTAGTGTGGGTTGTAGTCTTGGCTTTGATAATTCTTGTAGTTTAACTACATATTTATCTGCCGAAGCTTGAAGAAGGCTTTATTTGAAGATACTATTTGTTGCTTTCTGTAATTTAATTACAAAATTGGATGCTCGGACATAGCTGTCCAAAAATCGCATTAACGTGTTTGAATATAATCATAACTAACAGAATTATCAGATAAAGAACTGACGCATATGACAGAAAAACTGGAAGACCTGAATCCCGCAGAAACCGAAGAATGGCTGGAAGCCCTGGGCGCCGTCATTGAGCATGAAGGTGCCGCACGTGCGCAGTTCCTGCTCAGTCGCCTGTCCGACAAGGCATTGCGAACCACACAACAGCTGCCCTATGCCGCAGTGACAACGCCTTATCGAAACACGATTCCCCCGCAGGATGAGGATCGTATGCCGGGCGACATGTTCATGGAACGCCAGATCCGCGGAATTATTCGCTGGAACGCGCTGGTGACAGTCATGCGCGCCAACCGCGACAATTCTGATCTGGGAGGTCACATTTCGACTTTCTCCTCATCAGCGACACTGTACGACGTGGCTTTCAACTACTTCTTCCGTGGGCCCACCGAGAATCATGGTGGCGACCTGATTTATTTTCAGGGTCATAGCTCTCCCGGTATTTACGCACGATCCTTCCTCGAAGGCAGAATCAGTGCAGAGCTGCTCGACAAGTTCCGCCGCGAGACCAATGGAGATGGGCTTTCATCCTACCCGCACCCATGGTTAATGCCTGATTATTGGCAGTTCCCGACTGTCTCCATGGGGCTTGGCCCCTTGCAGGCAATTTATCAGGCGCATGTGATGAAGTACCTGTCCTCGCGCGGTTTGCTGGATCAGGCTGATCGCAAAGTCTGGGCATTCCTGGGTGACGGAGAGATGGATGAGCCGGAATCAACCGGTGCCATCGGCAAAGCCGGCCGCGAAGGCCTTGATAATCTGATTTTTGTTATCAACTGCAATCTGCAGCGATTGGACGGCCCGGTTCGCGGAAACGGCAAGGTCATTCAGGAATTGGAAGGTATCTTCCGCGGTGCTGGCTGGAATGTCATCAAGGTTGTGTGGGGTCGTCACTGGGATGCCCTGCTGCAGAATGACAAGGACGGTATTTTGCAGGCGCGAATGGATGAAGTCTGTGATGGCGAATACCAGAACTACTGGGGTCGAGGTGGTGCTTATACCCGCGAGCATTTCTTTGGCAAAAGCCCTGAACTGCTGAAAATGGTCGAACACCTGTCAGACGATGACATCATGGCGCTGAATCGTGGCGGCCATGACCCCTTCAAGGTTTACGCGGCCTACAAACAGGCCATGAACACCAAAGGCCGTCCGACAGTTATTCTGGCAAAAACCGTTAAAGGTTATGCGTTTGGCGCCGGTGCTGAAGCGCAGAATGCGGCGCACCAGACCAAAAAGCTGGACATCGAAGCGCTGAAGCGTTTCCGTGACCGCTTTAACATACCGGTACCGGATGACAAGTTGCCCGAGCTCCCATATTACCGACCGGCAGAGGACAGTCTGGAACTGCGTTACATGCGCAAGATGCGCGAGGCTCTGGGCGGAGTTGTGCCACAGCGGCGTGCTCAGAGTTATTCGTTGCCAATCCCTGATCTGAGCGCCTTCGATGCTCAGCTTAAAAGCACCGGTGACCGCGAAATTTCCACAACAATGGCTTTTGTGCGCATGCTCAACGTGCTCTGCAAAGACAAGGAAATTGGTCAACGCATTGTGCCGATTGTGCCGGACGAAGCACGTACCTTTGGCATGGAAGGCATGTTCCGTCAATTGGGAATCTATTCTTCGGTAGGGCAGTTGTATGATCCTGCTGACTCCAATCAGGTCATGTACTACCGCGAAGACAAGACTGGTCAGATGCTCGAAGAAGGTATCAGTGAGGCGGGTGCGTTCTCGTCATGGCTGGCCGCAGCAACATCCTACAGCGTCAACAACTTCCCGTTGATCCCGTTTTACATTTATTACTCCATGTTTGGTTTCCAGCGTATTGGTGACCTCGCGTGGGCTGCTGGTGATTCACAGGCGCGCGGCTTCCTGATCGGCGCGACCGCCGGACGTACGACGCTTAACGGCGAGGGTTTGCAGCATCAGGATGGACACAGTCATCTGCTGGCTTCCACTATTCCCAATTGTGTGACTTACGATCCGACCTACAGCTACGAACTCGCTGTGATCATTCAGGATGGTTTGCGTCGCATGTACGGCGAGAAAGAGTCGGTGTTTTATTACATCACCACCATGAATGAAAATTACACCCATCCGGATATGCCGGCTGGTGCTGAAAAAGGCATCCTCAAAGGCATGTATCTGCTCGAAGATGGCAGCAGCAAACACTATAAAGTGGATAAGCCTGTTAACGACGAGCGTGTGCGTCTGCTTGGTAGTGGCACCATCCTGCGCGAAGTGCGCGAGGCTGCGGTGATTCTGCGTGATAAGTACAAGGTTGCCTGTGATGTCTGGAGTGTCACCAGTTTTAACGAGCTGCGCCGCGAAGCGCTGGATCTGACACGCTGGAACATGCTGCACCCGGGCAAAAAAGCCAAGGTGCCCTATATCACTAAATGCCTTGATGGTCACAAAGGCCCCGTGATTGCGTCCACTGACTATATGCGTATTTGTGCGGATCAGGTGCGGGAGTTTGTTCCGGCCAGCTTCCGCGTGCTGGGCACGGATGGTTTTGGGCGCAGCGATACCCGCCAGAGTCTGCGTCGATTCTTTGAAGTGGATCGCAACTATGTGGTGCTGGCTACGTTGACTGAACTTGCCGGCAAAGGCATGTTCAGCGCGGAGCAGCTGAGCAAGGCAATCAAGGACCTGGGTATTGATCCTGACAAAGCCAACCCGACAACCGTTTAAGATCTGGTAACAAAACAGTTCAGGAGCATTCAAGGTGCCTGTAGAAATTATAAAAGTCCCCGATCTTGGGGAAACCAAAGATGTCGAAGTCATCGAAATCCTGATCAAGCAAGGTCAGAGTGTGCGGGTCAATGACTCCCTGCTGGTGCTTGAGAGCGATAAGGCGGCGATGGAAATCCCCGCGCCCAAGTCGGGAGTAGTCAGCAAGATTCTGGTCAAGGTTGGCGATCAGGTAAATGCCGGTGATGCATTTGTTGAAATGGAGATTGAAGGTGCTGCAGCAGTGCCTGCGACAGCTCCGGTTGTAGCTGAGAAAGTAGCTGAGAAAGTTGCATCACCGGCAGCGGAGCCCGCAAAGGCCGCCGCTGCGCTGGCGGCAGCGACCCACAAGCGTCTGGAACTGATCAGTGTGCCGGATATTGGCGGTGACAATGACGTTGAGGTCATTGAAGTTCACGTCAAGGTTGGTGATGACATTGCCAAAGAAGACACGCTGGTCACGCTGGAATCTGACAAGGCAGCGATGGATGTCCCGTCGCCACTGGCTGGGCGAATCACCGCATTAAAAATCAAAGTCGGTGACAAGGTATCCAAGGGTTCCGCAGTCCTGGAGATTGAGGTTACCTCGGCCGCTGCCCCTCAAAATGCCGCGGCTGCGCCAGTCGATGCAAAACTGTCAGCTGCTGCACCTGCAGCTGCGTCATCACCAGTATCCGCTCCGGCAGCTGCCCGGACACAGGCGATTGTTGAAGAGGCCGTTGGTGACAGGAAAGTCTACGCGGGTCCTGCAGTGCGCAAGCTGGCCCGTGAACTGGGTGTTGATTTGACACGGGTTCCGGGAAGCGGCTCCAGGGGACGCGTTCAGAAAGAAGATCTGCATGGTTTTGTCAAAGCGCGATTGCAGGCGCCGGCGTCTGGATCAGCATCCGTTGGCTCGGGCATACCTGCAGTACCTGATATAGATTTCAGCCAATTTGGAGAAATCGAAACGGTTCCAATGACCAAGTTGCACAAGGTCACTGCGCTTAATATGCATCGCAATTGGCTGAACGTACCAGCCGTTGCCCAGTTTAATGAAGCGGATGTCACGGAGCTGGAAGAGTTCCGTAATGCCCAGCGCAAAGATGCCGACAAGCGTGGCCTGCGTCTGACCCCGATGCCCTTCCTGCTCAAGGCATGTGCCAAAGTGCTACAGGAATACAAACAGTTCAACGTGTCATTGCATTCCTCCGGCGAGCATCTGATTCAGAAGAAGTACATTCATATCGGGGTGGCAGTCGCGACTGATGCGGGCCTGATGGTGCCGGTCCTGCGGGATGTGGACAAGAAGACTATCTGGCAACTGTCTGCTGAGCTGGCCGAGTTGACAGAGAAAGCCAAGAACCGTCGCCTCAGCAAGGAAGATATGCAAGGCGCCTGTTTCACGATCTCCAGCCTGGGCGCGATTGGCGGAACCGGATTTACGCCGATTGTAAATACACCTGAAGTGGCCATCCTGGGTGTATCAAAAACTCAGATTAAGCCGGTTTATATCAATAACGCCTTTGTTCCTCGCCAGATGCTGCCATTCTCGCTGTGTTATGACCACCGTGCTGTTAATGGTGTTGATGCCGGTAACTTTGTGACCAGGTTGGCTGAAGTGTTGTCGGATATCAGGCTGTTGTTGTTATAAAAGATTAACGCCCGTGGTATGAGGCAAAAAAAAAGAGGAGCCCTTTGATGGGTTCCTCTTTTTTTTGTGCAGTTTTTTCTGCATTTTTTTTCAGCGGTATTGTTTGCTGCGTGATACCGCCGGCAGCAGCCTGGCTTATCAGTCAGTCAGTCAGTCAGTCAGTCAGTCAGTCAGTCCGGCCAGCGTGTTCTCGTGCAGTGCGCAGATTGGCTTCAGTGCTTCCGGAAATGCCCGCATCACCCCAATAACCCACTGTTGGCATCAGGAAGCCTTGATCCAGACGCGCCGTAATGTCAGTGGCATTAGTTGTTATACCGCAGGGGACATTGTGTTCTTTACACAGTTCAACAACGCTGGCGATCGCTGCCTGGACTTCCGGATGATTGCCAGGCAAGCCCATGCTGATAGAGAGGTCGGAAGGTCCTACAAATATCGCGCTCACGCCTGGCGTTGTAATAATGGCCTCTGCGTTTTCAACACCTTTTGCGGACTCAATCTGCAGGAAGGCAATCAGTTCACCACTTGGATTGTGTGGCCAAACATCAGCACGTTGGCTGTAATCCGTAACTCCCCATAACCACGTGGCTACCGCTGGCGAAGAGCCACGTGTTCCGGCAGGCTCCATGATTGATGAACCGCGCGGCTGGGGGTAACGCATGGAGGCAACTGCACGGCGCGCTTCTTCTGCAGTTTCTACATAAGGAAACATCACGCCGAATGCACCGATATCAAGAATCTGCTTGACCATCCACTCTGAGTCATTGCGACCGTTAGCCGGCAGACGCACGATCGGCGTGGTACGCATCTGGGTATTGCCTTGACTGGCAATGGTTTGTGAATCGGTCATCCCCAACAGAAACTCTTGCAAGGTTTCCATGTTAAATGCCGTGTGCTCCATATCAATCAAGATATAGTCAAGGTTAGAGCGGGCCAGGGCACGGGCGTTCGCCAGTGAGAAATCGCCGGTAAACAAACCAAATACCGGATCTCCCTTCTCCAAGGTTTCGATACTGCGATTGAGGCGCACGTCATCCTGCGCCATGACGGGTGCGGAGGCCAGACCCGCAATCGTGAGTACGGAAAGCAGTGCACTGAGGCATTTCTTTTTCATTTTATGGTTCCTTTTTTTCTGTCTGTACAGGGTTT
This sequence comes from Gammaproteobacteria bacterium, assembly GCA_947458495.1. Taxonomy (GTDB): domain Bacteria; phylum Pseudomonadota; class Gammaproteobacteria; order Pseudomonadales; family Pseudohongiellaceae; genus Pseudohongiella. The sequence continues at coordinate 8,570 of CANHAR010000008.1, forward strand.
TTACAGATTCAACGTTTTGTAATAGTTTGATTTGACAATCATTGCTGTGATTTATGTCGCGGCAGAGATTAAACCAAGGTCGCTGTTTTATCAATTCTGCCCAGCGCCAGCACAAGGCGTCTATTGTTAGCTTTAGTTCGCCGAAAAGCCTGCCGGGAAAAACAGTAAATGCCCCTGGTGGGTGATTTTTTTAATATCAAACTGGAATGCCTGGCTCAGCGCTGTCTCCGTAAGAACCTCATTGGCCGGGCCTTCAATATGCTGGCCATTGCCCATCAACAGCAGTATACGGTCGCAAAAACGCGCGGCCAGATTGATATCGTGGGTTGCCATAATCAAGGCGCGCCGTTCGTGTTGGACGATATCACTCAGTGTCTGCAGCGTCTTGATCTGGAAGGAAATGTCCAAGTGGTTGCTGGGCTCATCCAACAGATACAGTTCAGGCGATTGAGTCAACAGTGCCGCGATGGCTACCCGTTGCCGTTCTCCTCCGGACAGTTCGCTGACATCGCGCTTGAGAAAATCACCGAGCTGCATGTGGCTGATAGCCTGCCCGGCAAGTTGCCAGTCCTGTTCACTCATGGGGCTCCAGCTGCGTTGGTGTGGCAGCCTGCCCAACAGGATCGCTTCCATGACCGTGGCGGGCATTTCATCAAGCGCAGACTGAAACAACAGGCCAATGTGTTGTGCAAGGCTGGCAGAGCTCAGCTGGCTGATGGGCTGGCCGTTGAGACTGATGTGCCCGGCAGCGGGTTTTTGCAATCCCATCAAGGTGTGCAACAGGCTGGTTTTTCCGCTGCCATTAGGACCAAGAATGGCGAGCCGCTCGCCGGCTTTTAAGGTCAGATCCAGATTTTGGCACAGGTGTTTGCCGGCGATTTGCAGGCACAACTGGTTTATCTGCAACAGATCAGCAGCACTGTGCGCCATCATGGCAAATTCCGGTTGCCAGCCGAGGAGGCAGGGATATGACTTCGATACAGGATCAGCAGGAATGCCGGGACCCCGAGCACTGCGGTTAAAACCCCGACCGGCAATTGTTGCGGTGCAATGATAGTGCGCGCAAGGCTGTCAGCCATCATCAAGAAGCTGCCGCCCAGCAATGCGGCGGCAGGTAACAGTTTGCGATGATCGCGTGCGCCAGCCAGACGAAGAGCGTGCGGAATAATCAATCCGACAAAACCGATGCTGCCTGCCAGTGTGACGGCGCTTGCGGTCAACAACGACGCGCACAGATACAACAGCATCCTGAGTCGCCTGACATCAACCCCAAGTGCTGCCGCCTGCAGTTCCCCGCGCGCCATGGCATTCAGTGGCCGGGCATTGGCCATCATCAACACCAGCACTGCCACGATCAGCATGTAATGCCAAAGTTCACCATGGCTCTGGCTCAGATCGCCCATCAACCAGAACAGCATGCTGTGCACGGTCTGGTTGCTGCTGGTACTCAACATCAGATTGATCAACGCGCCCCACCCGGCGGAGATCACCACCCCGGTCAGCAAAAGCCTGGTTGTTGACCAGCCCCGACGCCGTCCGGCCAGCCCGAATACCAAAAGAACAGACAGCAAAGCGCCACAAAAAGCCGCGGTTGGCATCCACACCGCAGACAGACCTAACATGATGACGCCGAGTGCACCTACTGCTGCCCCACCGGAAACGCCCAGGATATAGGGGTCTGCCAGCGGGTTGCGCAGCAGTACCTGCATCATGACTCCCGACATAGCCAGCATGGCACCGGTGGCAAACGCGGCGAGTGCGCGGGGAAGACGCAACTCCTGAATAATTCTGGATTGTGAAGAGCTTTCCGAATCAAACATCAGTCGCCATACCTCGGAAAACGGAATGCTCACACTGCCGCTGGTTAATGACAGCACAAACCCTGCGACGGCTAATAACCCTAACAGGCTGAACAACAGCAGGTCTGAGCTAAGGCTACGCCCGGATTGATCTTTGAGTGAGGAACCGTTCAATGAGCTTGTATTCCATTGCGGACAGAAAAAGCGCAGGGTTTATCAGTTCTGATGTTCTGCGCGAAGTGGCTGGATTCTAGCATAGTCAAATCCTCCGGGACTGCCGGTCGCGGACCGCTTGCAGCAGCTGTTGATTCAGCGGGCACGCCAGCTGATGCCGGGAGGCTAGTTCGCACAACCAGCCGTTCAGGTGCTCAATTTCGGTGGTTTTGTGATTGCGGATGTCCTGCAACGTGGAAGAGTAATTGTGCTCCGTTGCCTGCGCGACCTGTTTTACCTGCTCCCATATATCCGGTAATGCCGGGCACTCAGGCAGAGCATTCATCAACAGACTGATTTCAATGCACAGTTGTTGGAGATGCTCACGTGCGAGTTCGTTGCTCAACAAAGCGCCGTTCTGACAGTTGTAAACAACGGTCAGCGGATTAATGGCGCAGTTGATAGCAAACTTGAGCCACAGTCGCTGCGACATGTGCAGATCAGCGCGGACATTCATCTCGCTGAAAGGCAGCGACTTGAGCATGATGGCCAGTGCCTGTGTTGTGTCGTCATGGGCTGCGGACGGCAGTAAGCCCAGCCAGGCCTTGCCAATCCCGGCGTGTACAACATGAAACGGATGTCTGATCCATGCGCCGTGGCTGGTGCTCAGGCAGAACACCGTGCCGGGCGCTCTGCGCTGCGTCAATTCCTGTTGCACGCGGATACCATTCTGTAACAGGACAATCCTGCTCGATTCATTAAGCCAGGGTGCAAGAGTATCCAGAGCCGGCTCTGTGTCTTGTGCTTTGCAGGCTATCAACAGGTTCTGAATGGCCGGCATATCATCCGGCAACGCCGTTACTGCCTTTGCCGGGAGGTTGAACTGCCGTATTTCACTGCCGGGTGATTCGATAGTGATCATACCTGGGTAGCGTGCCAGCGCCGCCGTGTTACGTAGCAACAACACCGGGTTTGTGGAGGTTTGTTGGTGGCGTTGCAGCGCCGCAGCCCACAGACAGCCCATGGCGCCTGCGCCCAATACATGCCATTGATCGGTTGCCACACCCGAAACTCCCATCGTGTGTTTTTCGGGCTTGATGGTACTATAGCCGGCACTAAAAGACTTGTTTCCAGTATTGAGGTACGCCTATGCCATCGTTTGATGTTGTTTCTGAAGTGGATCTGCCCGAAGTACGTAATGCCGTGGATCAGGCGACACGCGAAGTCGGAACCCGCTTCGACTTTAAAGGTGTTGATGCCAGTTTTGAACTTGATGACGCAGAGATAACCTTGACTGCGGAGTCCGACTTCCAGCTTGAGCAGATGATGGATATCCTGAAAAACAAGCTGGTCAAACGTAATGTCGATATTAAAACCATGAAAGAAGACGACATTGTGTTGTCTGGCAAAAAGGCCAGTCAAAAGGTCACGATCCAGCAAGGTATTGAGGCCGATATGGCTCGCAAGCTGGTCAAGTTGATCAAAGACAAAAAAATGAAAGTGCAGACCGCCATACAGGGCGAGAAGCTTCGCGTAACCGGTAAAAAGCGAGATGACCTCCAGGAAGTGATTGCCATGCTGCGGGAGGCGAATCTGGAGATTCCCCTGCAATACAATAACTTCCGGGATTAACACTGCCCATGCCGCGCTCGGGCAATTCTGACGCCAAGATCATCAGCGGATGGCAGGCGCTCGCGGTGTACAGCGAGCGCCGTGTTCTGGTGATGCTACTGTTGGGGTTTGCCGCCGGGCTGCCTTTTCTGCTGATTTTTGACACCCTATCGGTTTGGCTGCGTCAATCCGGCGTGTCCTTGCAATCGATCTCGATATTCGCGCTGGCTACACTCAGTTATGCATTGAAGTTTATCTGGGCACCGGTCATCGACCGCGTGCGGTTGCCAGTGCTGGATCGTTTGCTCGGCAAGCGTCGTTCCTGGATGCTGCTGATGCAGCTGATCATCATGTTCGGATTATGGATGATTGCCGGTTCCGACCCCGAACTCAGTTTGTTGCGGATAGCTTTGCTGGCGACGTTTGTGGGCTTTGCCGGTGCCACGCAGGACATCGTGATTGATGCCTGGCGAATCGAGGCGGTTGATGAGAGTCGCTCCGGAGCGATGGCGGCTGCTTATCAATGGGGTTACCGCGTCGCCATGATTGTGGCCGGCGCGGTGCCGCTGTTTCTGGCGGAAGCCTTCAGCTGGAACTTTTCATACGCAGTGATGGCTGCGCTGATGAGCATTGGTATGCTCGGGGTCTTGCTGGCGCCCCGCGAAGTGAGTGTGCGTCCCTTGGTCAGCCTGGTGGCTGATCTGCCACACAAACCGGTATCAGAATGTCTGGAGTGGCTGGTGCGCGGTCTGATCATTCTGCTGGCGGCTTTGCTGATGGGGTCAGGTCTGACTGGCAATGCCGTAATGCTGCAGGAAATTGCCTTGTTTGCCGGTGCCAGCACGGAGGCTGGCGAACAATTGGTCAGCGTCTGGCGAAGTTCGCCAACCGGTATTTATCTGCAAGTGGCTGGTGTGTTGGCGGGACTTGCTTTGCTGGCGATAGCCTGCCTGCCGGTACCCGGTCGCCAGACCCGGCCGGGTATCCACTTGAAGCGTGCTTATGGGGAGCCGTTAGGTAATTTTTTTGATCGCTTCGGTACGCACTTGGGCGGTTCAATCCTGGCACTGATTTGTCTGTACCGGCTCTCTGATTTTGTGCTGAATCTGATGGGACCTTTTTACGTGGACCTGGGCTTTACGCTGGGACAAATAGCAGAAGTACGTAAAATATTTGGTGTGTTAGCGCTGGTGCTGGGTGTTGCGCTGGGTGGTTATTGTGTGGCGCGTGTGGGTGTCATCAGGACCATGCTGTTTGGCGTTTTCGCCAGCCCGGTTTCCAATCTGGTGTTTATCTGGCTGGCTAACCGCGGTGCAGATGTCCCCTCACTGTATGCCGCCATCACCATTGATAACCTGGCCACCGGTTTCGCTGGCACTGCCCTGATCGCCTACATGTCGTCGCTGACATCCGCCGGATTTACTGCAACACAGTACGCGTTGTTTTCATCGCTTTATGCCTTGTTAGGCAAGCTGGTTGCGTCTCAAAGCGGTCGTATAGTCGAATCGGCAGCCCGGTCAGCAGATGCCGGGGGTCCCATGTCAGTCCTGATGCCGATGTTTGCCGACTTGCCGCCGGAGACATTGGCCTCGGGAGCGCAAGTGGCCGGTGTTTCGCCTGCCGCGCTTGGCGCTGGATACACAACTTTTTTTCTGTATTCTGTGCTTATCGGTTTAGTCGCGATCGGCTTAGCCTTTCGTGTTGCGGCGCGGCAGAGTGAACTCGAACGATTAACAGGAAGCTGATGTGATGAGATTCGCGTTTTTGATCTTTTTGGTTATCCCAATTGCCGAGCTGTATCTGCTGTTTGCAGTGGCGGATTTGATAGGCGGCCTGGCGACTTTGCTGATTGTCATCGTCACGGCGTTGACAGGTATCAGCGTACTGCGCCGGCAGGGTTTAAACACCCTGCGCAGGGCAGACCAACGCCTGCGGACAGGGCAAATGCCAGGCCAGGAAATTGTTGAGGCGATGTTGCTGACATTTGCGGGAGCGTTGCTGATTACGCCGGGGCTGCTGACTGACAGTATCGGCTTTGCCCTGCTCACACCAGCGCTGCGCGGCCGACTGGCGGCCCGTATACTCGCAAAAGGCGGCGGTATGTTTATGGGTGGATTCTCCGCTTCATCAACAGGCACTGGTTTTGCCGGGTTTGGGCGTGCGCAGCGCGGCGATCCGGGTAATGTTATTGACGGAGAAGTTGTTGACCGCGAGCGCCCGCACGATGATCAGCAATTGCGCTGATGCCAAAATTTTTTTCAACCTGCCATTGAAATCAGCACTGCCAGCCCCATCTAAGAGTCACGAGTATTAATCAGCTATGTCGGCAGCTTAAAAGCCAGCCGACTTTTGTTAACCATAGACGTTTGTATAGTCAGTAAGGAGAGTGCGAATAATGAAAATTCGACCATTGCAAGACCGTGTTGTTGTTCGTCGCAAGGAAGAAGAGACCAGGACTGCCGGGGGTATCGTGCTGCCAGGTTCTGCAGCTGAAAAACCCGCGCAAGGCGAAGTGCTTGCCGTAGGTCCCGGTAAAGTGATGGAAAACGGCGAGAAGCGTCCGGTTGATCTGAAAGTGGGTGACACTGTTGTGTTTGGCAAATATGCCAGCAATACCGTCAAGATCGGCGACGAAGAGCTGCTGATTCTCAGTGAAAACGAAATTTACGGTGTGATCGAGAAGTAATTCTTGCGCATGCGCCCGGCCAGCCAACACACACGGCCGGTAAAAGACACATTCATAATTTGAAGGAAAGGAAGAGAGAACATGGCTAAAGACGTAAAATTTGGTGATGCCGCCCGTCAGAAAATGCTGATCGGCGTAAACGTACTGGCAGATGCCGTTAAAGTAACGCTCGGCCCGAAAGGCCGTAACGTGGTGCTGGACAAGTCTTTTGGTGCTCCAACAGTGACCAAAGATGGTGTGTCGGTTGCCAAAGAAATCGAGCTGAAAGACAAGTTTGAAAACATGGGCGCACAGATGGTCAAGGAAGTTGCTTCCCAGACCTCTGATGTAGCCGGTGATGGTACCACCACGGCAACTGTGCTGGCTCAAGCTATCCTGAACGAAGGCATGAAGTCAGTCGCTGCTGGCATGAACCCGATGGACCTCAAGCGCGGCATCGACAAAGCGGTCAAAGCGCTGGTCGCTGAAATTGGCAAAATCTCTACACCTTGCACAGACTCCAAGTCTATTGCCCAGGTAGGCACCATCTCTGCCAACTCTGATAGCGACGTTGGTCAGATCATTGCCGACGCGATGGAAAAAGTAGGCAAAGAAGGTGTTATCACTGTTGAAGAAGGTTCCGGATTCGACAACGAACTGCAAGTGGTTGAAGGTATGCAGTTTGACCGTGGTTACCTGTCCCCTTACTTCATCAACAACCAGGACAACATGAGCGCGGAACTTGAGAACCCGTTCATCCTGCTGGTTGACAAAAAAATCTCTAACATCCGTGAAATGCTGCCATTGCTGGAAGGCGTTGCCAAATCAGGCCGTCCGCTGTTGGTCATCGCTGAAGACGTAGAAGGCGAAGCGCTGGCAACACTGATTGTTAACAACATGCGCGGAATTGTAAAAGTGGCAGCAGCCAAGGCACCAGGTTTTGGTGACCGACGTAAAGCCATGCTGGAAGATATCGCCATCCTGACCGGTGGTACTGTGATCTCTGAAGAAGTGGGTCTGAGCATGGAACAGGCTGATCTGTCCCACCTTGGTCACGCCAAGAGCGTTGTGTTGTCCAAGGAAAACACCACCATTATTGATGGCGCTGGTGATTCCAAGGCAATCGAGACTCGTGTAGGTCAGATCCGTCGTCAGATTGAAGATACGTCTTCTGATTATGACAAAGAGAAGCTGCAAGAGCGTGTGGCCAAACTGGCCGGCGGCGTTGCAGTGATCAAAGTCGGTGCGGGCACCGAGATGGAAATGAAAGAGAAAAAAGCCCGTGTTGAAGATGCATTGCACTCAACCCGCGCAGCGGTAGAAGAGGGCGTGGTTCCCGGCGGTGGTGTTGCGCTGGTACGTGCTCTGCAGGCTATCGAAGGCACGCTGAAAGGTGACAACGAAGACCAGAACGTGGGTATCGCTCTGTTGCTGCGTGCGGTCACGGCTCCGCTGCGTCAAATCGTGAAAAACGCTGGTGACGAGCCATCCGTTGTGCTCGACAAAGTCAAAGCAGCCAAAGGCAACGTTGGTTACAACGCAGCCACTGGTGAGTACGTGGACATGGTTGAAGCCGGTATCATCGACCCAGCCAAAGTGACCCGTAGCGCGTTGCAGGCCGCTGGTTCAGTGGCAGGTCTGATGATCACCACGGAGTGCATGGTCACCGAGATTGTTGAAGACAAGCCGGCTGGCGGCCCTGACATGGGTGGCATGGGCGGAATGGGTGGCATGGGCGGCATGATGTAATTGATTGGGGACTGCTCTTTTGGGGACGGAGAGATCAAAAAATGATCAGCCTCCGTCCCCAAACAAAGATAAAAGGGACACAGATAACCTGTGTCCCTTTTTTTATGCGCCCGATGCTTTACAGCCACGATAAGTGAACGTGTGGCGCTCACCACAACGCCCGATTTCATTTGATCGTTACGGTGCCCATTGGTTAAGCTGTCGCGACGCTTCAGGGAGGCAGTATGGGTTGGGATCCGGTAGTTTTGTTTTTTGTGTTCGGCTTGACTGCGGGTTTGCTGCGCAGCGAGTTGAAATTGCCACCGGCTTTGTATGAAACGCTGTCGATCATTCTGCTGCTGGCCATAGGATTACATGGAGGGGTGGAACTGGCTGAGCAGGCCAGTTCTGCGTTGGTTGGACAGATGGCGTTGGTGCTGCTGATGGGACTCTTGCTGCCGCTGATGGCATTCCCATTGTTGATGCTACTGCGATTCAACCGCGTCGATTCGGCGAATATTGCAGCGCATTATGGTTCAGTCAGTGCCGGAACCTTTGCTGTCGTCGTCGCCTATCTGACAGCCCAGGGTGTATTTTTCGAAAGCTACATGCCCTTGTTTGTGGCGATTCTTGAGGTCCCGGCCATTCTGGTAGGCATTGTGCTGGCGCGCGGTGTCAGTCGCGGCACGCCTTGGCGCGCCTTGGGCAGAGAGATATTCCTTGGTAAAAGCATCATGCTGCTGTTGGGTGGCTTGATTATAGGTGTACTGGCAGGTAAAGAGGCAGTTGCGCCCCTTGAGCCGCTTTATACCAGCATGTTTGCGCCAGTACTGGCATTTTTCCTGTTGGAAATGGGGTTGATCGCCTCAAAACAGATGGGTGCATTGCGGCGGGTCGGTATTCGTCTGGTAGGGTTTGCATTGCTTATGCCTTGGATTGGCGCAGCAACAGGACTGGGGTTTGCCAGTCTGATGGATCTGTCAGTCGGTGGCACCGCCATGCTGGCGACACTGGGAGCAAGTGCATCCTATATTGCCGTGCCTGCGGCTATGCGACTGGCGTTGCCGCAGGCAAATCCATCACTGTCGCTGGGTGCTTCGCTCGGTATCACCTTCCCGTTTAACATTTTGATTGGAATTCCCCTTTATCTGCAGATTGCCCAGTATATGAACGAGGCAAGGATCCTATGAGCAACGCACACGCCAGTCATGAAAAATGTTTGCTCACGGTGATAAGCGAAGCCGTGCTTGAAGCCCGCCTGCTTGATGATCTTCAGCGTCTGGGTGCGCCCGGCTGGACGGTCTCCGATGCACGTGGACGTGGCAATCGCGGGGTTCGCAATGCAGGGTGGGATAACGATGGCAATGTACGCATCGAAGTAGTGTGCAGCCGCACCCTTGCCGAAAAACTCAGCCAACATGTTCAGCAGCAGTATTATGCGGATTACGCGATGATCTGTTACCTGTCTGCGGTTGAAGTGTTGAGGCCTGAAAAGTTCTGATATCAGGGCTTTTCCGGTATACTCGCCAATTTTTCCGGGCCGGCCGCTGTTCATGACACAAATCAACGTGTTGGAATAGTAGCCAGGAGGCAAGCGCAATGACCCAAACAAACGAGCAAAAATCCGCACTGGTCGGTGTGATCATGGGATCAAAGTCCGACTGGGCGACCATGTCTCATACCGTTGATATGCTTGAAGAATTGGGTATTGCTTATGAAGTCCAGGTTGTATCAGCGCATCGCACACCCGATTTGCTCTTCAGTTATGCCGCCGGTGCTGCCGGGCGGGGCATCGAGGTAATCATTGCCGGCGCTGGGGGAGCAGCGCATCTGCCGGGTATGTGTGCTGCTAAAACTCACCTGCCAGTGCTGGGTGTGCCGGTGCAGTCGTCGATCTTGTCAGGTGTTGATTCATTGTTATCTATTGTGCAGATGCCGGCGGGCATTGCGGTCGCTACACTGGCGATCGGCCGCGCCGGTGCTGTGAATGCGGCACTGCTTGCGGGCTCTATGTTAGGCAACAAATATCCGCTGATTCGTGACGCTGTTATTGCCTTCCGCTCTCAACAAACCTCTGCCGTGCTGGATAATCCGGACCCGCGCCAACCATGAAAATAGGTGTTATTGGCGGCGGACAACTGGGGCGTATGCTGGCATTGGCAGGCACCCCGATGGGCATGCAGTTTATCTTTCTTGACCCTGCAGCGGATGCCTGCGCAGCGGCAGTCGGGGCACAAATCTGTGCTGACTACAACGACCACGAACACTTGCGCCAACTGGCTGATCAGGTAGATCTGGTAACCTTTGAATTTGAGAATGTGCCGGCTGAAACCGTGGCGTTTCTGTCTCAATACGTGCCGGTGTTTCCCTGTGCCGATGCGCTGCGTGTGGCGCGCGATCGGTTGAATGAAAAGACACTTTTCCAGCAATTGCAGATTCCAGTGGCGCCTTTTGCAGCCATTGAGTCCCAGGTTGAACTTGATCGTGCTATTCAAGTCATTGGTTTGCCAGCGGTGCTTAAAACCAGGACGCTGGGGTATGACGGCAAAGGCCAGAAAGTGCTGCGTACAACCGCTGACGTGACTGATGCATATGCCGAGCTTGGGTCGGTGCCCAGTATTCTGGAAACGTTTGTACACTTTACCGGCGAAGTTTCATTGCTGGCAGTGCGTTCCCGACATGGCGAGATACGTGCCTATCCACTGGTACATAACACTCATGAGCAGGGGATTCTCCGTTTGTCGTTACCCAGTAATGATCATGTGTTGCAGACACTTGCAGAAACCTACGTGACATCGGTTCTGGAACATCTGGATTACGTTGGCGTGCTGGCCTTCGAGTTTTTTGAATTCAATGGTGGCCTGTTTGCCAATGAGATTGCTCCGCGAGTGCACAACTCAGGACACTGGACTATTGAAGGCGCAGAGTGCAGTCAATTCGAAAACCATCTCAGGGCAGTAACGGGTCTGCCACTGGGTTCAACCAGTAAACTCGGTGAAAGTGCCATGATTAACTTTATAGGGACGGTTCCTGAGGTTGAAGCGCTTGCAGCCATCGAAGATTGCCACTTTCATCATTACGGAAAGTCCTTCAAAAACGGCCGTAAAGTGGGGCATGGCACTATCAGAAGTCAGTCCGCTGAAAGGATGTTGCAACAATTGACTAAGCTCAAGGCCTTGGTCTAGTCGCGTCGCCGGTAAAATAACAACTCTCTCTCGCAGGTGTTTTATGACAAAACAGGCTGATCTGATCCGCAAATCCATCAAGCGGCGCAGTGTGCGCTCATATCTGATCAGTTGGTTTCTTCGTCGCAGTTTTAAACCCAAATTGACTAGTCCGGATTTTGACGCAGCGCGATTCCGCCGTGCAGTTGATCGCGATATGGGTCGAAATCCTGCTGCCGCCAATGTTGAGATCAAAGCGTTTGAGCATGATGGTATTCGTGGCGAATGGAATATCCCTGCCGGGCAAGTGTCAGAACAGGCCATTCTGTACTGCCATGGAGGCGGTTATCTGTTCGGGTCGCCACTGGCGTATCGCTCCTTTACAACCCGCCTTGCAGAAAACGCAGGGGCAGACGTGTTTGTGCTGGATTACCGGCTGGCGCCGGAACACCCGTTTCCAGCAGCAGCGGATGACGCGCTGGCGGCGTATCGCTGGCTGTTGGAGTCACGTGACCCTCAACAGATTGTACTGGCTGGCGACTCTGCGGGCGCCGGTTTATGCCTGTCACTGATGGCTCAGATCAAAGAAGCAGGTTTACCCATGCCGGCAGCCGGTATCCTGTTGTCCCCATATGCCGACCTGAGTGCTAGCGGTGCTTCATTGACCACCAATAGTCGCACGTGTGTGATGTTCACTGGCGATTCTATCCGCAGAGCGGCATCAGCTTACCTTGCCGGTGCTGATGCTCTGGATCCACGCGCATCGCCATTGTTTGCGGATTACGCTGGTTTTCCGCCTCTTCTCATTTATGTCAGTGATAACGAAGTGCTCAGGGATGATGGTATCCGTGTCGCTGAAAAGGCAGCTGCAGCAGGTGTGGCCACCGAATTGCAAGTGTGGCGTGGGCAGCCACATGTCTGGCCGCTGTTTGTGCCGCGCCTGCCTGAGGCGGTCGCTGTAGTCAAAGAAATGGCAGATTTTTGCAAAAACGCATGCGGGGGCAAATAACGAACTGGCAGATTCAGCCGTAAAAAACAGCACACTGGCCAGCATGCCGACAAGGGTCGACGGGTTCAGTAGCACTTGAAAAATTTGGCAAAGCCCCCAGAAGTGCAATGGTACGATTGATTTTGAAGTTGGTGACTGCACAGGAGGCTAAACATGCACAATTCCGACCTCAACCCAAGCACAATCCCCAGACGATACAGGCTGATGATCATAGTCGGCGGTGTCCTCAGTCTTATCGCTTTACTCGCACTGAGCCTGTACGCATGGCAACTGAACCGGCAGGTGGCTTCATTGACTCCGCAAGCCGCGGGACCTGCCATACAAGCCCTTTTGGAATCCTCCCAGCAAATCGCCAATCCGGTTGCTAGCTCGCAGCAGCCGACGTCTGACCCGTTTCAGCAGATGGAGGCGATTCGACAACAAATGGATGCCATGATGAACAGTGTTTTTGGCGGCTCTTTGCCTCCGGTTACCGGATTGCCGGGATTGAGCGGTATGAGCGGCAGTTCAGTATTCGGGGCTGACCCCTTTGGTGGTCTTGGCATGCATCAGCCGCAGATCACTCTGCGCGAGACTGATAGTTCGCTGGAGGTAGTCATTGCGGTACCTGAGGGGCAAGAGTTTGAACTCGGCACCGAGGTTGAGGAGGACAGGTTGACAGTCAGTGGCACCATCACTTGGCAGGCCAGCCAGAGCAGCAACGGCTTTGCAGCAAGCCGCAGTGGCAGCAGTCAGTTCAGTCGAACAATCATGTTGCCCGATACCGTTGTACCTACGGGCATGGTTACTGAACAGCATGACTCTGAAATTGTGATCAGGCTGCCCAAAGCCTGAGAATGGCCGCCAGCGGACCCGCGCAGCAGGCCTCTGTCGGGCTGTGCGGGTAGATTTGTTTTTCTGTGACACCGGAGTGTTATGCCCAAACGATTATTGATTATCTATACCGGCGGCACTATCGGTATGAAACAGACTATCAGTGGTCTGGCGCCGGCAGGAGATCTTGCGGCGGAAATAACCCAGCTGATCGAGATGGGACCTGCCTTTCAGAAGAATCCGCCGTTGTTGCACACGCTCAGTTACGAGCCACTGATTGACAGCTCAGATGTGAAGCCGTCGATATGGGTGCAAATTGCCAGAGATATCGAGCAGCAGTACGACGACTATGATGGTTTTGTGGTGTTGCATGGAACGGACACACTGGCCTATACCAGTTCAGCGCTGAGTTGTTTTGTGCGTCGGCAGGGAAAGCCAGTGGTGTTGACCGGCGCGCAGTTACCATTCGGTTTTCCACGCAGCGATGCCCGCAGCAATCTGATATCGGCGATTGAAGTGGCTGCAAACATGCCAGCATCCATGGCTCAGGTGTGTGTTGTGTTCGGATCAAGAATCATGCGCGCAGACCGTGTAACCAAAGTGTCCGCCAGTGCCTACGACGCGTTCGATTCCCCACGCAGTCCTTTGCTTGGCAATATCGGTATCGATATACACTTTCAGCCTGAGCGCCGCTTGATAGACGATCATCCGACGCCGCTGCCCGCCCGGAACTTGCCACCCGACGGTGCTGTGGTTCTTCTGAAACTGTATCCCGGTATCACCACGCGTTTATTGCGCAGCGTCTGCATGGATCCTGAGATAAAAGCCGTGGTGCTGGAAGCCTACGGATCCGGCAATGGTCCGTCTCGCGACCTTGAATTTCTCAACGAAGTTCGCGCTACCGTTGAGCGCGGAATTGTGGTGCTGGTGGTGTCGCAACCCCTTGATGGAGTTGTGAGTTTTGGACGTTATGCGGCAGGCACCGGTTTTGCCGGGGCAGGGGCGATCAGCGGTGGCGATCTGACCACAGAAGCTGCGGTGACTAAACTTTATTACTTGCTGGCGTGTGGCTTGGATACAGCAGAAATTGCCACTCAACTGGGGTTTCAGGCGGGGGCTTGATAAAAAAGGGGACAGAGCGCTGAAAAAGAATGGGGACGGAGCGCTGCGCCCTCCGTCCCCAGCTTATTTAAGCGATGTTCGCGTTTGCGAAATCCCAGTTAGCCAGGTTGTTCAGGAAGCTGGCAAGGAAGTCAGGACGACGGTTCTGATAATCAATGTAGTAGGCGTGTTCCCAGACATCGCAAACCAGCACTGGTGTGGCACCCGTGGTCAGCGGGGTTTCAGCATTGGCTGATTTCACGACCTTCAGCTTGCCACCATCGAGCACCAACCATACCCAGCCGCTGCCGAACTGACCGATACCACCCGCTACAAACTCCTTTTTGAAATTGTCGAAACTGCCAAAGTCAGCATCAATTTTGGCCGCAATGGCACCAGTCGGTGCACCACCACCATTAGGCTTCATGCTTTTCCAGAAGAAGTTGTGGTTGTATACCTGAGCTACGTTATTAAACAGTGGGCCACCGACCTTGGCGCTGGCTTTGACCAGATCTTCAAGGTTGTCGGCGTCAATGCCAGCATCAGCCAGCAATTCATTGCCTTTGACCACGTATGCATTGTGGTGTTTGCCATGGTGAAAGCTGAAAGTTTCCGCTGACATGTGCGGTTCCAGTGCGTTGGCAGCATAAGGTAATTCTGGCAGTTCTAATTTCATACAGTCCTCGGAACGTCTGAATATGATGAGTGCCGGGGTTGGCGCTCAACTAAAAAACGGTCTTTGAGCATAATCCACATTTCCCGGTGATTCAAGGCAATGGACAGTGTTCTGCCTTTGCCCACAGTGAGGCAAACCGTCTACAATAGCGCCGATTTCCAGACAACTGGTTGTATTGAGGGCATTAGTGATGAGAGACAATGACGATTTTGACAATATCCCCTCGATGGTTCCCTCCCGGGATGATGTAAATTCCCGGCAACAGGCGCGGCAGCAGCCGGACCTGGTGAAACCGGTCAGTTACGCCGAACTGGTCAAAGTCAGTACCTGGCCAGTCAGAATCATGTTGGCGCTGCTGACGGTGTCACTGGGCGGTGCTGCCTATTACGGTTATGAGCTGCATCAACAGACTCTGCTGCAACTGGAGCAGTCCAACAGCCGCATTTCTGACCTGGAAGGCCGGCTGGCTCTGGTGGGTGATTCAGCCGAAGAGACCATGGGCAACATCATCGAGCGCGTCGACTTTAACTTTTCTGAAATCGATAAGTTGTGGGCGGCGCGTAACGCGACCAATACCAGTGTTACTGATCTGACCGGGCGTGTGGCCATTGTCGAGACCCGGTCACAGGAGAATCTCACAGCCATTGAGGAAACCAATGTGCGGCTGGTGCAAAGTACCAATCTGGTTGAGGATACCCGTCGCGATGTGGCAACCCTGCGCACCGGCGCCGAGCAGTTCACCACCCAGCTGGCGACTCTCAATACGCAGGTCCAAGGCTTGCGCACCGTGGGTCAGGATCTGGCCAACCTGCGGGCAGAAATCAGCACAGCTGAAACTACTTCAGGCGGTCTCAGTGACAGGCTGATCCGCGTGGAAGAGGCTGTTGAAGCCATTGATACCTTCCGTATGCAGATGAACCAGACAGTGCTGCGTCTGCAACAACAAATCGAAGCAGCAAATACCGGCAACAGCAACTGACAGACCGCCGCGCATGTGGCTATAATGCGCGGCCCCGAAAACAACCCTGCGGACAACCTACGTCCGGAGCGGCCAGCAAGCGGACGTGGTGGAATTGGTAGACACACTGGATTTAGGTTCCAGCGCCGCAAGGTGTGAGAGTTCGAGTCTCTCCGTCCGCACCATTAATGTATGTTAAGGTCATCCTGTATCTTCCAGGACGGACGCCATGAAGAAGACTTGCCCGACATTGATCGCGATCTCCTCTATTTTTAGCTGGCTGGGTGCCCTTAGTCTGGTGTTGGCATCAGGCACCGGCACAACGTTTGCAGCACAAGCACCCGACCCTTCAGACTGGGACGCTGTCGTGGCAGAGGCGCGTGACCAGCCACTGTTTTTTTATGCCTGGGGCGGCGATCAGCTGACCAATGACTATCTGGCCTGGGTTGGCCAGCGTGTCGCAGCAGACTACGGCATCCGCATGACCCATGTGCGCCTCAGTGATACTGCAGATGCGGTGTCACGGATTCTGGCTGAAAAGCAGGCCGGCAATACCGATCGCGGCGCCGTTGATATGCTCTGGATAAACGGTGATAACTTCGCCAGTTTAAAAACCAATGATTTGCTGTTCGGGCCGTGGGCTGAACAGTTGCCCAATTTTGTTTGGGTCAATGCCGACGCCAACCCTGATGTGCGTTTTGATTTTACCCTGCCGGTGGAGGGTTACGAGTCGCCCTGGTTGCGGGCTCATCTGGTGTTTTATTACGACAGTGCGTATGTCAGCGCGCCGCCGGCCAATGTGGCAGCGCTGCTGAACTGGGCGCAGGAACATCCCGGTGAGTTTACCTATCCGCGCCCGCCGGATTTTCTGAGTGCAACGTTTCTGAAACAGGCCTTGCTGGAACTGGTTGCCGATAGCGCACCGCTGTATCTGCCTGTGCAGGAAACCAGTTTTGAGGCGATTACCGCGCCGCTCTGGCAATACCTGGATGCCTTGCATCCACTGCTGCTGCGCCAGGGACGCAGCTTTCCAGCCAACGGGCCGGAGCTGCGCCGGTTAATGGCGGACGGAGAGATTGCGCTGGCATTGTCGTTTAACCCCACGGAAGCGGTGAACAGTGTGCTGCGCAATGAGCTGCCTGACAGCGTGCGTACCCACTTGCCCGATGGTGGAGCCTTGGCAAACGTCAGTTTTGTAGCTATTCCCTATAACGCTAGCCATAAGGCCGCCGCCATGGTCACCGCAAATTTCCTGCTGTCGGTGGAGGCGCAATTGCGCGCCCAGAATCCCCAGTACCCGGTGGGGATGCCAGTCATTGATCTCAGCGTGCTGACCGCGCAGCAGCAGGCACAGTTTGCCGACAGTCGCCAATCGCATCCGTCTGCGCCGCCGTTGATGAGCGGGGGGCAGCAATTGCAGGAACCTCATCCCAGTTGGATGGAAGCCCTTGAACAAGCCTGGATAGCGCGCTATGGCAGTCGCTAGACACCCTTGCCCGGCAGCGTGCTGAGATGTTGCGAGCCGCCCCCTGGTTGATGATCGCCTTGCTTACCTTGCCGGTACTGGCGGGTTTGAGCGCGATACTGCTGCCGGCGTTCGGTTATTTGCCGGCGCTGCAGCATGACGAACCCGGGTTGATGGTTTGGCGTGAGTTATTCACTACGCCTGGCATTGGCCGCAGTGCATGGCTAAGCCTGAGTGCTGCGCTGCTGACGCCCCTACTGTCTCTGACACTGGTCATGTTGTTTCTGGCCAGCACCAGCGGCACGCGCTGGGCATCTGCCATGCGTCGACTGGTGGCTCCGCTGTTGGCGGTGCCGCATGCCGCGGCAGCGTTTGGTCTGGCGTTTTTGATCGCGCCATCGGGATTGATGTTTCGGCTGGTCTCGCCTGAATTAAGCGGCTGGCAGCGCCCGCCCGATCTGCTGATTCTCAACGACTCCCTGGGCCTGACCATGATGCTGGGTCTGGTACTCAAAGAGATTCCTTTCCTGCTGCTGATGGCGCTGGCGGCGTTGCCACAACTGAATGCCGATCAGCGCGTCAACATGGCGCGCAGTCTGGGTTATCGACCGATTCTGGCGTGGTTATGGACCGTAGCACCGGCCTTGTATCCCTTGTTGCGGCTGCCGTTGTTTGCAGTCATTGCGTTTGCATCCGCAACCGTCGATGTGGCGTTGATTCTTGGTCCGACTTTGCCGCCAACGCTGAGTGTGCGCATTATCGGCTGGTTCAGTGACCCGGATCTGAATCAGCGTTTATTGGCGTCGGCAGCAGCCTTGCTGCAACTGATGATTACCTTGTCCGCCATTGGTGTGTGGATAGCAGCCGAAAAAATAGTGGCAGGCCTGTATCGGGCATTATTGCTCAGTGGAAATCGTCGACAGGGTCATGCGGTTTTAAATGTGCTGGGCAAAAGTCTGATGGTGATCACCCTGGGAACCTTGCTGATCAGTCTGATGCTGCTGGTTGTGCAAGCCTTTGCCGGCACCTGGCGTTTCCCGGATAACCTGCCGGCGACATGGACTCTGCAGCATTGGCAAACTGTTGGGCCGTTGCTGCTGGCGCCTCTGGGCAACACGCTGCTGCTTGGCCTGTTATCCACTGCGCTTGCGGTGCTTTTGGTAGTTGCCGTGCTCGAACATGAAAGTCGTCAGGGCAGAAAACCCGCGCAGATTCTGTGGGCGATTTACATTCCTCTGTTAGTGCCGCAGGTGGCTTTTTTGTACGGACTGACCTTGCTGTTGGAACAGTTGCGCTGGCAACCGGGTTTGATGATGGTCGGATTTGCACACAGCCTGTTTGTGGTGCCCTATGTGTATCTGTCGTTGGCGGAACCCTATCGACGGCTGGATCCACGCTGGCAACAATTAGCGGCAACCCTGGGGGCCAGCCCAAACCGTACCTGGTGGCACATTAAATTACCCATGCTGCTTGCGCCGTTGGCCACTGCTTTTGCCGTCGGTCTGGCTGTCAGTATCGGTCAGTATCTGGCAACCTTGCTCACCGGTGCCGGGCGGGTCACCACGCTGACAACGGAAGCGGTTGCGCTGGCCTCCGGCGGCACCCGCGGCACAATAGCCGTTTGGGCATTATTGCAGGCTGCGATTCCCATGCTGGGTTTTGCAATGGCCCTGATGCTGCCGCGTTTCTGGTGGCGAAAGCGACGTGATATGACAGGACAACTGACATGAGCGGAGTGAGTCTGACTTTAAAGGACATTCAAATCAGCCTGCATGGCAGACACTTGCTGCAGGTGAATACACGCATTGAGCCCGGTGCCACGTTAACGGTGATGGGGCCATCGGGTATCGGCAAGTCGTCATTGCTCGCCTATATCGCGGGTTTTCTCGCCAGCGATTTTTCAGCCAGTGGCGAGATATTGTTGGGTGAGCGTTGCCTGAATAGTTTGCCTGCTGAGCAGCGCGGCGTTGGTTTGTTGTTTCAGGATCCACTGTTGTTTCCGCATCTTTCAGTCGCGCAGAACCTGCTGTTTGCGGTGTCAAGGCATGTCAGCCATCGCCAGCAGCAAGTTGATCAGGCGTTGGAGGCGGTTGGCTTACAAGGTTTTGGAGATCGCGATCCGGCAACCTTGTCAGGAGGTCAGAAAGCCAGAGTGGCCTTGCAGCGCCTGTTGCTGTCGCAACCCAAGGCCGTGCTGCTGGATGAGCCATTTTCCCGGCTGGATGCGCACTTACGCCAAGAGATTCGTCAGCATGTGTTTCAAACCTTGCGTGATGCAGCCTTGCCAACCATTCTGGTCACCCATGACGTTGAAGACGCCGCAGCCAGCGGTGGTCCGGTCATTACACTTGGCTGATTTATACTTTGGAGAGTTGCGCTAATGCTTGATCGATACCTGCACCCCTTGTTAAAGCCAGCACTTAAAGGTGCCGCAAAGCTGTGCCGTGCCCGCGGGCTCAGTGCTGATCAGGTCACGGTGTCGGGTTTTGTGATTGGCATGCTGGCGGTGCCGCTGATTGTGATGAACTTTTATGCCTTGGCGTTGGTGTGCATATTGGTGAATCGGCTGGCGGATGGCATTGACGGTGAACTGGCCCGATTGGGTAAGCCCAGTGATGCCGGCGGATTTCTCGATATCACCCTGGACTTCATTTTTTATCAGGCGATTGTGTTTGCGTTTGGTTTTGCCGATCCGGCCAACACCACGTGGGCGTTGCTGCTCATGTTATCGTTTGTCGGGACGGGTATCAGTTTTCTGGCGTTTGCGGTCATGGCAGAAAAGCACAAGATTCTGAGCGTCGATTATCCCAACAAGTCTTTGCATTACCTGAACGGTCTGGCGGAGGGCACGGAAACCATTGCCATGTTTGTTGCCTTTTGTCTGTGGCCACAATACTTCCCGTGGATTGCCGGTGTGTTTGCGGCCGTTTGTTTTGTGACGGCTGGATCGCGTATACGTTTTGCTTACATGACTTTGCATGGTTCTGAGCCGGTGTGACAGGCGGGGCCTGCGTCATTGGGGGCCGCTAGCAGAGTTAAATTGGGCCACTAATCATTCTATTCGATTGACAACTGTAGCCTCCGGGCTACTATTTGGCACATGTACACCATTACAGAAACCGACAGCTTCAGTTATTGGCTCTCCGATCTAAAAGACAGTGCTACTCGGATCCGGCTGGTGAAACGGCTACGCCGGGCGTCGCTGGGCAACCTGGGCGATGTAAAGCCGGTAGGTGAGGCGGTTTTTGAGATGCGTGAGTTTTTGGGGCCGGGCTGGCGTATGTATTGCGTGCATCGCGGCGAAGTGCTGCTGATCATGTTGGGCGGGGGCGATAAGTCCACCCAGCAGCAAGACATAGCCACTGCAATTGCTTTGGCAAAGGAGCTATAAATGACCAAACCAACTATAAAGGCACGACCATTTGGTGCAGCCAATTACTTGCAGAGTGAGGCCGACATGGCCGCCTATCTAGAAAGTGTGCTGGAAGAAAATGACCCTGCATTGCTGGCGGCAGCGCTGGGTGACATTGCCCGTGCCCGTGGTATGAGCGATCTGGCGCGCGCCACAGGACTGTCGCGAGAGAGTCTGTACAAAAGCCTCTCCGGTGACCGGGTTCCGTCAACTGAAACTTTGCTTAAGGTTATTCATGCCCTGGGCTTTAAGCTTACCGTGCAACCAGCTTGAAATCGTCAGTGCATATGTATTGGATCAAGCGTTTGCGCCCGGCTGACGAGGCGGTTTTATTGCGTACATCAACACCAAAGAATAGCGAAATTCGCCAGTCAGCAAACGGGCGATTTTTGTATTGACGTTTAAAAACAATTGGTTAGCAGCTTGGCCTGCTAATTGCTAACACCTTCTCAGGCGCAGGATTTTTCCGTTCCTGCCTTTTTAACAATTTTATTGAAGCGTTTAAACGTCTGCATGCGCAAGAACGTCTCAAAAAAAAACCACTGAGGAATCTGCATTGTGAAAATCCTGACTTGTTTAGTACTGGCTGGAAGTTTGTTCTCTCCATTAGCGATGGCCGACGATTGCCGTTATTCACGCGAGATTAATTTTGATGTGGCGTTGCAGGACCTAGAGCGGCTGGCTATCGATGTGGGTGCCGGTGAGTTGAACGTCACAGGAGCATTGCAGTCGGACATGATCAGTGTGCGCGCCGTTGCCTGTGCGGA
>CANHAR010000009.1 GCA_947458495.1 Gammaproteobacteria bacterium
ATTTATGGTTCCGTCAAACACAAGCAGGTGTATCTGTACGGCAACCTCGACGTGTCTGCCAGCAAACTGCAACGCGCATACGGTATGGCGTGGGGTGTCGGCGGCTGGTTATTGCCCAACTTCCTCGCCAAAGCCGGCATGGAAGTCGCTGTACGTTTGCGGGCACGCGTGGCGCGTGAGCTGACCACGACTTTTGCCAGCCACTACACCAATGAACTATCGCTGGTCGAAGCACTTGATGCAGACACAGTGCGTCAGTATTACGCCAAGCACACCGGTGAAAAGTTTTTGATTTGCCCGCAAAAGTAATCCTGACTCATCACGCACGGGCACTTGCACATGGTAAAAAACACAAACCAACATCCTGACCCTTTTACCGAAATCACCCGTCGTGAACACGCCATCACACAAGCGGATATCAAATCGCACGGTTGGCAACCCGCGCTGGTTGCCAGCCAGAAACGTCAGGATGCTATTGCAAATCTGATTGTATCCAGCGTCTCGGGCGGCATCGCGTGTCATGCAGGCTGTTGGTATTGCTGTTACTTCAAAGTGGACGTGCATGCAGAGGAAGTGTTCCGGATTGTTGATTACGTGCGGGCAAAATTTAGTCCGGCGCGGGTGGCACAACTTCAGGAAGATGTCGCCACCAATACAAAAACCCTGCAGGCGCTTTCAACACAAGGGCAGCTCACCGCCAATCTGAAGTGCGCTTTTCTGGATAACGGCCAGTGCTCTATTTACGAGGTGCGTCCTGCGCGTTGCAAAACCTTTCACGCCAAAGATGTTGAGGGTTGCAAAAAGTCCTACGAAGACCCAAACGACCTGAGCATTCCAAGTTCTTTTATTCCGGAACTTCTACATGCCGGCGAGGCACACTTAACGGGCTTTCGGCAGGCGCTGGCAGATGCGGATTACGACACCAACGCATATGAATTAAACGCCGCGATGGCCATGGCGCTGGCAGACTCAACGCCCAAGCGGCGTTTTGAGAAGCACAAAAAGGCGTTTGTGGGGATGGTGAAAGGCTGAAGAACAATTTGGTTTACTCGGGGTTAGCGGTCACTGACTTGACCCGACACCAAAGTAGCAGGCTGAACAAATAATCGTGAAATCATGGATCCGCATCGTCACCGCGACGCATCCAGCAACACCCGCAGCTTACGCAGCAGCGGCAACACGGCTTCAGCGTCGTCCCTGTTGAACTCGGGGATCATGGCGATCACATCGGGCATGATATTGCTGATAGCGCTGTTACGGAGCGCGCGTCCGGCATCAGTGAGCCAGATCAGTTTGCCACGCCCGTCCTGTGGATTGGGTTCCATACGGATCAGCCCACGTTTTTCCAGTCCGGCCAGTGTGTGCGACATGCTGGTTTTGGGGACTTGAAAGGCGCGCGCCATCTCCAGAGGGGTGCGGCCATCACCCAGTCTGACCAGATGGTTTAACGCACCAAAATGATGTTGTGTCAGACCATCATTCAGGCGCGATTCCAACTTGGCACGACTGAGCTGGGAAATAATGCCAATCTCATTCAGTACGTCGAACATCAACTGTGCATCATTGATCTCGAGTAACTCAGGTGATGCTGATTTTTTCATCCAATCTCCAGCGCGGGGTCGGTGCCACGGCTGCAGCATACCCCAAACGCCCGAGCATCTGCACCGTTTCCCCTGACTGCGCCAACAGCATATGCGCTTGACGGTAATGTGTCTGCATTTCCTCATATTCCTGTAGGCACTGGCTGACCGGGTGCAGCGCCATGCCGTGTTGGGTGGTCAACAAATTTAACCGCAACCACGCTTGACCGGCCGCAATCTGATCTTCGCGGCTGTTACCAGCTGTTGTTAAGCAGACAAAAGCCGGCGTTGCTGCAAACATCGTTTCATACATATCCAGGCCGGTTTGATAAGCAACCGTGCCGGGCGTCTGTAAACCAGCTTTGGTGATTAAACCCAGTGCCAGCATGCCCTCCAGCGGCATACCGCCAATATCAATGCCATCCGGCGTCGCATTGATGGCCGCCTTACCCATGCGCATGACATCAATACTTTCCTGCAGCTTGGGGCGTGTTAAGTACTCCACCTGATAGGCATTCCAGATCAGCGCTCGCAACACCTCAACTTGCCCGGGTTCACGCGTCCCGGAAAATCTCACCCGCTCATTCGCCGGGTTCAGCGCAGCGATGTGTATATCGTCAACCTGTTGCCCCATATCAAACGGCTCTTTGGTCGAGCGGCGCTCCAGAATACTGTTGAACAGCGGGTCTGCAGGCAAACCTGCCTGAGTAAAACGCACGCTGGCAACCGGCCGCGACGCTATCAACGCCTGATCTGCGCCGTGGGGAAACAGAGTGATATCCAACTGATAGCCCTGCACCGATGCCGCGATGCGCATCAACTCAAGGAAACAGCCAAGCCCTATGGTCAACTGCCGGTCATAAGGATCTGTCTCCGGCAAGCGACGATCAGGATCCGCCAGCAACGTCACCACATCTGGCTGCGACAGATCAACAAGCCAAGGCTGCAGGTTATGTGGGTTAGGAGCCAGTATTGCGTAGGACAATGCAAAACGGCGGGGCTCCTCATATTGGCCTGCTTCCTGCCAGGGCGCCAGAGCTTCATGCGGCGTGCGTGTCAGTGAAAAGGCCGTCACACCTGATCCGGCAGCAACGATAAATCCGCCGCCAAGCATGGCAATAAACTTTCTGCGGGGCATGGGTTGTGCGTGAGTATTCATGAATGACGACCTTGGTAAATGAGTCCAGGCTTTATCATATGGTGCGACATCGAACTACACAAGTACGAAGTCGCACCAAAATACCAAGTCTTTTTGACCCACCGAGAAGGCCGAAGCGTCCTGCGCAGTTTTGTAATCAGATAATCCATGCACGAATATTAATGCCACTGAGCAAACTCTTTTTTTATTCATGTTACATACTCCTTGTCATTTGAGGTGATGGGTTATCTCAGTACCCTACACGTGTCGGCTTTCTAACCTTGTCACAACACTTAACCAGAGCATTCACCATGAGCACCACCCGTCTGAATGACTTGGCCAGTTTGGGTGTCGGCATGGGTGTCGGCATGAGTGTCGGTATAACACCCAGCATCGGAGCATGGCATTGACCTCAGACCATGCCAACAAACCGGACCTGTCCCGGTTTGAGACACCGGCCGTGCGCCATCTCGCGTGGTTGTGCCAGGCGGCTCAACTGATACGTGATCCCTGTGTGTTTGAGCCCGAGGGCTTTTTGCCAACAGACTATTTGGCCACGCTGCAAACGTGGGACAAACATCCCGCTCTGGCGCCCGATATCCTGAACACCCCGGCACACTACCGACTGGGCCACTATGTTGAAGCGCTCTACGCCTGCCTGTTAACAGACCTGCTGGGCTGGGCACTGCTGGCCAGAAATCTGCCGGTGCGCGATGACGGCATCACGCTGGGTGAGCTGGATTTTGTGGTGCAGAACCCTTCAACCCTGCACGTTGAGCATCACGAAATCGCCATCAAGTTTTACCTGGGTTATCACGGCTCAGCCAGCCATCCGCCAGGCTGGTATGGCCCCAATCCAAGCGACAGACTGGATATCAAAACCGCGCGCATGCTGCAGCAACAACGCCAACGCGCCCTGCTGCCGGCATCGTTACGGGCACTGTCGGCTCGTGGCATCGCGGCTGCGCACATCAGTCGCGTGTTTATGCCGGGTTATCTGTTTTATCCGCTATCGCAGATGGCTGACTTGAGCGCGCCCGCGCAGATTCCCTCTGTCTCAACACTGAGCAGCGTGCCGACCAGCCACCTGCGTGGGCATTGGATGTACCTTGACCGTATCGCCGAGACGGATACAACAAACTGGGTGCCCTTGATAAAACCGCACTGGCTGGGCCCCTGGCTACAAAAACACACACCTGATCCCTTTCAACTTCAGCAAACGCTCACTGCAATCTCGCAGACGCAATCACCCAGACTGTTCGCCAGGCTTGAGTACAACAGCAGCAGCCAGTTATGGATAGAAAAACAACGGATATTTGTGGTGCCATCACAGTGGCCAGGCGCACAATGAGCAACCGTTAGCAGGAGAAGCAAGATGACCGACGAGTCAATCATATCCATCAGTAATCTGAGCAAACGTTATCCGTCTGGTTTTCAGGCCTTGGATAACATCAACCTGACCATCAAACGCGGAGAAATTTTTGCACTACTAGGCCCCAACGGTGCCGGCAAAACCTCCCTGATCAGCATCCTGTGCGGCCTGGTCAATCCGGGCCCCGGCGAACTTAAAGTGGGTGGTCTTGATGTCATCAAAGACTATCGCGCGGTGCGCAAAATGATTGGACTGGTGCCGCAGGAGATCGCCATCAGCATGTTTGAAACCGTGTGGGCCACCGTGAACCTGACGCGCGGTTTGTACGGTAAAAAGCCCGATGATGCGTATCTTGAAAAGTTACTGCGCAGTCTGTCGTTGTGGGAAAAAAAGGACAACAAACTGATGACACTGTCTGGCGGCATGAAGCGCCGGGTGCTGATCGCCAAGGCGCTGTCACATCAACCGCAGATATTGTTTCTGGACGAACCCACGGCGGGTGTTGATGTCGAGTTACGTCGCGACATGTGGAAGATGATACGCGAACTCAGAAACGACGGTGTCACCATCATCCTGACGACGCACTATATCGAAGAAGCCGAAGACATGGCCGATCGTGTGGGCGTCATCAACAAGGGCCGCATTGTGCTGGTCGAAGAAAAAGCCGAACTGATGAAGAAACTGGGCAAACGTCAATTGGTGCTGGAACTGCCAGCACCTTTGATGTCGCTGCCGGAAGGCATTCAGATAGAAGGACTGACGCTCAGTCGTGACGGCAACAAACTGACTTACTCCTACGATACTCACAATAGCTCCGGCGACATTGGCCAGGTAATCCGCACACTCTATGAGCACGGCATTGAGTTTCGTGATCTGCACACCTCTCAAAGTTCACTGGAGGACATATTTGTCAGCCTGGTGTCGGCCAACGATGCACACACAGCGACTGCAACAGGAGAACTGCAATGAATTTCCATGCTATCAAGGCGATCTACAAGTTTGAGTTAAACCGCACGCGCCGCACGTTGACACAAAGTATTGCCTCGCCGGTGCTGTCGACGTCCTTGTACTTTATTGTATTTGGCTCTGCCATCGGTTCACGCATGATGGACATCGATGGCGTCAGTTATGCCGCTTTTATCGTGCCAGGTCTGATTCTATTAACAGTGCTGGTTGAGAGCATCAATAACGCGGCTTTCAGTATTTATATGCCCCGATTTAACGGCACTATCTATGAATTGCTGGCAGCACCGATTTCGGCGTTCGAGATTGTCATCGCCTACGTAGGCGCGGCGGCCACCAAGTCCGTGGTCTTGGGTTTGATTATTCTGCTGACCGCACGTCTGTTTGTGGATTTTTCGATTGTTTATCCGCTGTGGATGCTGGCTTTTCTGGTATTGATCTCGATTACGTTCTGCCTGTTTGGTTTCATCCTTGGCGTGTGGGCCGACGGTTTTGAACGCTTGCAGGTAGTGCCCAGCATGGTGGTGATGCCACTGACATTTCTCGGCGGCAGCTTTTACTCCATCAGCATGTTGCCCGAGGCCTGGCAAACCATCGCCCTGTTTAATCCGGTGGTGTATCTGGTGAACGGATTCCGCTGGAGCTTTTATGGGGTTTCCGATGTTAACGCCGCTTTCAGCCTGGGCATGATTGTGCTGTTTATGCTGATCTGCCTCACCGTGATCTGGTGGATATTCAAGACCGGATACAAGATCAAGGTGTGAATCAGGCCGTTGTTGTCAGCACGCCAGAACGTACTGACAACAATTACTCCGCATACAACAGGCTGTATCCATGCTCTTGTGCGCGCGTGACAGTAACCACCCCTGCCGGCACCATACGGGCATTGGGGATCAAACCCGCCGCCAACTCAGCAAACGCCTCGTCAGCCGTTACCCCGGTAGACGAGGCAATGGCCATGGCATATCGGCGGGTGGCGCGACCACAAATGGCAAACTGCACACCACGCGCCACCGATGAGCCGATACTGTGCCCACCACTGGAAGGTCCTGCGGTGTTCATGGGATTTTCTGTCGGCGCAGGATCGGCAGCGCGGTCAAAAAGTGAACCATATTTCGCCCAGATTCCATCGTCAAAACCATAAGGCGTCGACAAGTGCCGGAAGCACACAATCATGGCGTAGTCAGCCGCACTGCCCTCGTAGGACTCCTCGTGAGCGGTGAGAATGTTATTGGAGTACCACAATGCACTCGCTCCGCCCACGGGCGATGATGAGTCAACAATCACCCGGTGACTGCCGGGCATCTCATCCAACCAGTTATCCTGATTATGCCGCGCCGGCTGAAAGTCGGCATGCTGCGCAGCAGGCTGCGCTGATACCTGACTGGCACTCACGGCCAAGCCCGCTACCGCTGCAACCCCTATATTGCTTAACAACGCACGACGCCCGACTGTTGTTGGATTTTTGTCCTTCATGGTTTTCTCCCGCTTCTTATGCTGATTTGAATGATCGGTACCTTAAACGGCCACCAGCTCGATATCGCTGTTTACGCCCATTTTTTTCAGAAAGTGCCCCTGCTTTTCGTTGATCAACAACGTCAACCTGACACCTTGTGCTGCCATGTTTCTGGATTCACGAATAAAAAAGTCCACCGCCGACTGATCAATATGCGTGGTGAATTGCAGATCAATCGTCAGATTTTTACCAACGTGACTGTGAAATTTTTCGGTCAGATGCGCCAGCGAGGCATAAAACAATGCGCCTTTGACCTTCAGCAAAACCCCGGACTCAATAGGCTCAACGCTTAACTCGAGCTGGCTGATGCGTAACATAAACACACTGACTGACAGGAACACTGCGACAACAACGCCGGTGGCCAGCCCAAAAAACATAATACTGATAAAGGTTGCCAGGTAAATCACCAGCTCGGCGCGCACCTGTGCATAGTGTTTGATATCGCGCCACTTGATCATATCGGCGCCCACAATAAACAACGTACCAGCCATGGCTGCCATGGGCATATAGGTGAGAATCGGCCCCAGAAAAGTAATCAACACCAGCACAAAACCCGCCGAGGCGATGCCTGAGAAGGGCGTGGTTGCGCCCAGACTCTGATTAGCTTTGGTGCGGTTAAAGCTGCCCGCGCCGGCAAAACTTGAAAAGAACGGCGCCAGCAGATTGGCCAGTCCCTGCGCATATACCTCCTTATCCAGATTGATGTCCTGGTCGGTTTCCATTTTTAATTCGCGGACAATCACCAGCGATTGCGCCAGACCAATAAAGGCAATGGTGATGGCGTAGGGTATCAGCATGGTGCTCATCATCAGGTATTCCATGTTGATGGTGGGCAGATGAAGCGGCAGCCACTCGATAGGCATGCGGCCAAGATATTCCAGTTCAGTCACCGGCTGCGGCCAGATAAACGCCACCAGCAAGCCACTAAGGTAGCCAGTCGTCACTGCGATGATAATAAAGTAGCGCGGCGAAAAACGACGTCCTATGTATCCGCCCGCAATGGTGCACAAGCCAATAAACAAGCTGTACGGATTTACCAGGTCGCGGGCGTCACTGACAATCACGTAGATTTTTTCGTAAAAGAACGTGGTTTTGAACGTCGACAGATCCAGAATACTGTCCAGCGACGCCATGATGATCAAAAAACCGGCGCCGGCTGAAATACCGGAAATCGCTGCCGGCGACAGGTACTGAAAAATACGCGCCCCGCGCATCAGCCAGAACAACAATTGAATCGCACCCACCATCAGGCACAGCAAAAAAACAAAATCGATATAGACCGGGCTGCCCCGACCTGCCAGCGGCAACACGGCAGTCCCAATCAGAATGGCCACCGCGGTGTTCGGGCCGCTCATCATCGATGAAGTGCCAAACACGCTGCAAAACAGCGTCACAAAAATCGCGCAATACAAACCATATTCCGGCTGCAGCCCTGCCAGATAAGCAAACGTAATGCCTTGCGGAATAACCAGAATAGCACCTACAAATCCTGCAAAAATCTCCGTGCGCCAGTTGCCCAGACGATTTCTCCAGGCAAATGAGGGTGTTGCTTCGGCAAGATAGCTGCGGATCAATTTATCAGGTGTTCCAGGAGTTTAAGGAATTTACTGTCTCTGGGGTCGGAGGGGCGTATCTGCAAATTCAGATACGCCGATACATCCAAGGCCTGCTGGTGGGTCAGCGACTTACCGTTGCCCAGTGGCATATTGGCCCAGATGAACCCGGCGGCTTCACGGATATCATGCATACCCGCGCCTTTGTTGTAGGAGTTCAGCCCCCACACCGGAGGCATACCGGCGACGCCTTCTCCCTGAGCGCCATGGCAACTGGCACACTGCTCCAGATAAACAGCGCGCCCGGTGGCGGGGTTAGGATCATATCCGGTGTCTGGCAAAGTGGGCACTCCCCTGCCTTCAGGCTCTGCGCCCATGATCTGCCCCTGTGACAGATAACTGATGTAGGCTGAGATGGCGAGAACCTCCGGCGCATCTTCCGGCGGCATAATGCCATCCATGCTGTACAGGAAACATTCGCGGATGCGCAGGCCAATGCCATTACGTTTACCGTTTTTGGCACGCCATTTTGGGTACATGCCAGCGACATTCAGCGGCAGCGCCTCCTGTTGTGTGCCAGCCTGCAGATGGCAGTTACTGCAATTCAGACTGTTGCCTACATACCGGCTGGCATTGGCCTGGGTATCCGTGACAATTTCGTAGCCGTAAACCACGTTGGAATAGTAGTCGTCCAGAAAGGGTTCCTGCAGTAACTGCTGTATGGATGGCTGACCCTGCTGAGCCAGTCCGGCTATGGGTACTGAGATCAGCAGCGCCACAAGGAACAGCCTGCGAATGAAATTGATGGCCAGCATCACAACTCCTTCATGACATTACTGCGGTTTTTTGAGCAGCCCGATGTCTGCCAAGCGTTGCAGCAGGTAGTCATTGGCCGTAATGGCATGCGGATACTGGTTGGGCTTATCTGCGGTGATACAGCTTGGCAAGGTTTTAATCAGAAAATCAGGATTGGGGTGCATAAAAAACGGGATTGAATAACGCGGCTTGTTGACAGCCGAACCCACCGGATTGACCACACGATGTGTGGTAGATGGCAATACATGGTTAGTCAGGCGCTGCAGCATATCGCCGATATTGACCAGAATTGCGCTTTGTTGCGTGGTCACTGGCAGCCACGAACCATCTCTGCGCAGAATCTCCAGACCGGCTTCATGCGAACCCACCAGCAAGGTAATCAGGTTGATGTCCTCATGCTGACCGGCGCGTATGGAGGCGGTTACCCCTGGCCCTATTGGCGGATAGTGAATGGGACGCAGGATGGAATTGCCGTAATTCACTTTGTCCGCAAAGAAGTGTTGTGGTTGCCCCAGAAACAAGGCCAGGGCTTGCAGCACACGCGTGCCCAGCGTTTGCAATTCGGTATACAGCGTGTAGGTGGCGCGCTGGAAATCAGCCACTTCGGCCGGCCAGATATTCGGGTACAAACACTCATGAGGCGCAGGATCCGAGGTCTGCAGCCCCACATGCCAGAACTCCTTGAGATCCGGATGACGGCTGTCTTTGGCCGTTTCGATACCAAATCCTGTGTATCCGCGCGCACCACCGCGTCCGGGCACATGGTATTGCTGCTTGATATCCGTTGGCAGAGCAAAAAATGCTTTGATCGCTGCGTAACAATCCTCAATGGTTTGAGTGCTGATACCGTGACCGCCGATGCTGCAAAAGCCAAATTCGGTATAGGCGCTGCCGATCTCGGCGACAAATGCCTCGGTATCATGGTCCAGACGACTGATATCCAGTTCAGGAACCTGCAATGACATGGGCTATGACCTCAGAGCAAAGAGAAAAAGAAACCGGCAATGGCAGCACTCATCAGGTTTGCCAATGTCGCCGCCAGCAAGGCCTTCATTCCCAGTTCGGCGATATCACTGCGACGCCCCGGCGCCATGCCACCCAGACCGCCCAGCAAAATGGCCACCGATGAAAAATTGGCAAAACCACACAGCGCGATGGTGACAATAATCTGCGTCTGCGCACTGAGCTGATCCTTGACGCTGACGTAATCCAGATAGGCAACAAACTCATTGATCACCAGCTTCTGGCCAATAAAACTGCCGGCCATTCTGGCCTCATCCCATGACACCCCCAGCAGAAATGCCAGCGGCTGAAACAGATAACCAAAAATCAGTTGCAGAGTGACGCCTTCAAATCCAAAAAGCCCGGCCACACCACCAAGAATACCGTTCACCAGCGCAATCAAGCCCACAAACGCCAGCACCATCGCGCCCACATTCAAGGCCAGTTGCATGCCACTCGACGCACCTGCCGCCGCCGCATCGATCACATTGGTGTGCGCTTTTTCATTGGCGATTTCATTCAGATCATTGATCGGGGTTTCTGTTTCCGGCAGCAACAGTTTAGCCATCAGAAAACCACCCGGAGCGGCCATAAAACTGGCGGCAATCAGGTATTTGAGCTCAACTCCCATGCCGGCATAACCTGCCAGCACGGATCCGGCAATCGAGGACAGACCACCGACCATCACGGCGAACAGTTCTGAACGTGTCATGGTGGGGATAAAGGGTCTGACAACCAATGGGGCTTCGGTCTGGCCAACAAAAATGTTGGCGGCCGCTGACATGGATTCCGGCCGGCTGGTACCTAACAGTTTTTGCAGACCACCGCCGATCAGGCGAATCACCCAGGTCATGATGCCCAGATGGTAAAGCACGGCAATCAGCGACGAGAAAAACACAATCACCGCCAGCACATGCACCGCAAAAATAAATCCCTGCGAAAAATTACCGATCTCACCAAACACAAACACAATGCCATCGTTTGCAAAACTGATAACGCTGGAAACAACCTGGGAGACCTGATACAGCACCTGTTGCCCAAACGGCAGATAGATAACAAAAGCGCCCAACGAGACCTGCAGAGCGAAAGCAATACCGACCGTGCGCCAGTTGACGCGAGATCGGTTGCTTGACGCCGCGTAAGCCACCAACAACAAAAATAAAATCCCTACTAGTCCCATCATAAAGTGCAACCGTTTTGTTACCTGGCTGTGAGTTGGCGGATACTGGCTTTGATCATATCAATCGCAATCTGGTTCTGCCCGCCCCGGGTGACCACCAGATCCGCGTATTGCCTTGACGGTTCGATAAACTCGAAATACGACGGCCGCACCGTGGTTTCATACTGTTCAATGACCGAATGCAAACTGCGCCCCCGGTCTTCGATATCACGCTTGATGCGTCTGAGCAGACAAATATCCAGCGGCGTGTCCATAAACACACTGATATCAAAATTTTCACGCAAACGTTTGTCTGTCAGCAGCAGGATTCCCTCAACCAGAATAACTCGGGCGGCAGACACATGAATGGTCTTTTCCTGGCGGGTATGCTGCTTGTAACTGTACTGTGGCATCTCGATGGAGCCGCCCGCTCGCAAGGTCTGCAGATGCGCGGCCAACAGCGAATGCTCAAAGGCTGAAGGGTGATCGTAGTTGGTGAGGACACGCTGGCTGAAAGGCAGGTGGCTTTGATCGCGGTAGTAAGCGTCTTCCGACACAATGGCAATACGCTCACTGCCCAGCTCCGCAACCAGCTCATGATAAACCGTGGAGGCAAACAGGCTTTTGCCGGACGCAGAGGCCCCGGCGATAGCGATGATGGTATTTCCACCCTCAGGTTTATTATTCAAACGTAGCACCTTTTGCTCTGGCAGCCATCAGATGATTCGCCAGGCGGGTGCTCCGGGTGTCTTGCACATCAACAAAAGGCGGTTACATCAGTACCGGTTTTGGATGGGTAAGCACGTTGACGGGCACAAACAGTCTGCCTCAGCGATCAAGAGCGCTGATTATGCCCGTGTTTACCGCGCAGGGGCTAGCCCGCTGCGCCATTTGATGAGAATTCCGCACAACCCATAATCAGGCAGCTCGTGCCCCCAGATCCCTCAGGTTGTGCACTGTTGCGCCTTGCGGATTGAGATCGGAGTCAATGGATTGCTTCACCGCTGTCCAGAATATCAACTGCAGATTGCCGCGACGGTCTTCAGTGAGTGCAGAACAATTTTCAACCCAGTCGCCATCATTGCAATACAAGGTGCCAGACACCGTTGTCACTTCCGGGTGGTGGATGTGCCCGCACACAATGCCATCCAGGCCGCGCTGGCGAGCATAGGCACAGCCAATTTCGCGGTAGCGGGTGATTGCTTCAGACGCACCTCTGACGCGGCTCTTCAGAAAACCCGCCAGAGACCAGTAATCGTGGCCGCGCCAGACGCGATAACGGTTGTACCAGCGATTCACAAACATCAGCGAGCGATAGGCTTTGTCGCCAATCCAGGCGTGCAGCGGACCAAAACAGACTTCCTGATCAAACTGATCACCATGCATCAACAGCAACTTTTTGCCATTGGCCAGGGTGTGAATGTACTCGCGGTGAATCTCTATCGCACCCAGTGCCATACCATCGTAACGTTGGGCGGGTTCATCATGATTGCCGGGCAGGTAGATCACCCGCGTGCCCGCCGAGGGCATTTGCATAAATCGATGCAGAAGTTTGTTGTGACTGTCGGGCCAGCAGAACTGACGGCTCATGGCCCACATATCGATGATGTCGCCGATCAGATACAACGTATCGATGCGACTGTGATCCAGAAAGTCCAGCAGAAACTCAGCTTTGCAATCCGCGTCCCCGAGATGAATATCTGACAGGAAAACCGTTCGGTAGTGCGTTACCTTGGCCATCAGAATGCTCCAGAGTCTCATTTGATGGAATTGCAGTGTAAACAGCCCAAGTGACAGAGAGATAAAGGAAAATTGACATTTAGATGACACGTGAACCGGGTATCGCAACAATCGCAGGCAAAAAAAAACCCGGCCATAGGCCGGGCTAAACCGTCTTACACTTAAGAGAGAACAACTTCCTTGACCCTTCTACGATGCCTGTGCAGAAGTGGTTCAGTGTATCCACACGGTTGTTGCAAGGCATAAAACACCAGATCACAGGCCGCCTGAAACGCGATGCTGTTGTCAAAGGCAGGTGACATCGGTTGGTACTGCGGATCACCGGCATTCTGCTTATCCACAATTACCGCCATACGCTGCAGGGTGTGCATGACCTGCTCAGCGCTGCACACGCCGTGAAGCAGCCAGTTGGCGATGTGCTGACTGGAGATACGCAGCGTGGCTCGATCCTCCATCAATCCGGTGCCACTGATATCCGGCACTTTGGAACAGCCTATGCCCTGATCAATCCAGCGCACCACGTATCCCAGCAGGCCCTGTGCATTATTGTCCAGCTCCTGCTGAATCTGTTGTGCACTCCAGCTGTCCGGCTGCGCGACCGACAGGCTCAGTAACTCAGAAACAGGCAACATCTCGCTCTGGGCTAATTCGCACTGCTTAGCAGCAACATCAACCCGGTGGTAGTGAATGGCATGCAGGGTTGCCGCGGTTGGCGAGGGCACCCAGGCGCAACTGGCCCCGGCCATCGGGTGGGCCACTTTGTCTCTCATCATCGCGGCCATTTCGTCAGGCATCGCCCACATGCCCTTACCAATCTGTGCGCGCCCGGACAGTCCACAGGCCAGCCCGATGGCGACATTGCGGTTTTCATAGGCACGGATCCAGCGGCTGGCCTTGATGTCGGCTTTACGCACAAACGCACCGGCGTGCATGCTGGTATGGATCTCATCCCCGGTGCGATCCAGAAAACCGGTATTGATAAAAATCAGCCGTGAGCGCGCTTCAAAAATGCAGGCCTTAAGATTCAGCGAGGTTCTGCGTTCTTCGTCCATGATGCCGATTTTGAGGGTATCCGCACGCAGACCGAGAATTTTTTCCACGGCAGCAAACACCTTGCAGGTGAACGCCACCTCCGCAGGCCCGTGCATTTTGGGTTTGACGATGCAGATACTGCCGGTGCGCGAATTGCGGCAGCCCGCCGTTTTACGCAGATCATGCAGTGCCGCCGCGCTGGTCACCAAGGCATCCAGCAATCCTTCGGGTATTTCTTGCCCGTGTTCGTCCAGCACGGCATCGCTGGTCATCAGATGCCCGACATTGCGCACCAACATCAGGCTGCGCCCTGGCAATACCAGCGCCGCGCCATCCGCACCGGTGTATTCGCGGTCAGCCGCGAGCGTACGTGTATGGTCGACACCGTCTTTTGTGAATTCACAGCGCAGATCACCGCGCATCAGTCCAAGCCAGTTGCGGTAGACCGCTACTTTGTCAGCGGCATCAACAGCCGCCACCGAATCCTCACAATCCTGAATTGTGGTGAGTGCTGCTTCCAGCAGGATGTCGCGCACTCCCGCACTGTCCTGTTGACCAATCACATGATGGGGGTCGATACAAATCTCCACATGCAAACCATGGTGCACCAGCAACACACTCTCAGGTACAGCGACATCACCGCGATAACCGACACACTGCCTGGGTTCTGCCAGCCCAGCGATTGTTCCGTCGTCCAGTAGAACCTGAAGTTTGCCCGCGAGGATACGGTAAGCGCGCACCTGAGCATGGGAAACCCCGTGACTTAAGGGGAAAAACTCATCCAGAAAGTCCCGTCCACGGGCAATCACCTTGCTGCCCCGGCGCGGGTCATATCCGGCAATTCGACTGTGCCCTGTATCGTCAGCAATGACATCAGTTCCGTACAGTGCATCGTACAAACTGCCCCACCGCGCATTGGCGGCATTCAACGCATAACGGGCGTTCATCACCGGCACCACCAGTTGTGGGCCCGCGAGCGTTGCGATCTCGGGGTCAACGTTATCTGTGGTGATTCTAAAGTCCGCCGGTTCTGCCTGCAGATAACCAATCTGCTGCAGAAACGCTGTGTACGCAGCGACGTCTTCAGGCTGACCGCGGCGGTGCTGATGCCAGTCATCGATTTGTCGCTGCAAACGTTCGCGTACTTGCAACAGTGCACGGTTGACCGGTGCCAGATCACTGATCAGTGTTTGCAGGCCAGACCAGAAGTCCGCCGCACACACACCGCTACCGGGCAGCAGTTCGTTTTCTGCAAACTGATACAACACGTCGGCAACACAAAGCTTGCCAACCTGACGATAACGGCCATCTGTTGTTGGTTGAGGTGATGTCATAAAGGCTCCTGCAAAACTGTGATCCCCAAAAGCGTATACCACACCTGGGTTTGATTGTGCTCAACAAACACCTCTCACAGACGCTGTAGGATGTTTTGAACGGTATCCGACACCGGACAGACAACTGAGAGGATTACATGTCAAATACTACAGCCATCAATATCAGCGCCGTCACGGACGCACTGAATTCACTGCACCACGAACTGGAGAACCGCCTTCACGGCATTCAGGCCGATCTGAGCCGCGGGCGCAGTCAGGATTCACAGGAGCAGGCTCAGGAAACTGAAAACGATGAGGTGCTGCACGCGCTGGCCGCCGATGCGCGCGGCGAACTGACGGAGATCGCCAATGCGCTGTCACGCATCCGCAACGGCACCTATGGGGTTTGCGCGGCCTGTGGCGTTGCCATCCGTCCTGATCGTTTGGCGGCATACCCGATGGCAGTGCGCTGTGTGGAATGCGCTAACGCATAAAAGCCGCTCACCCGGGCTGCTCCGTGCCCATGATGCCGGGTGTCACTTCAAAGCATCCTGAATTCTGCTGAGCAATTCCTGATCACTGAAGCTGTCACCCAGGGTCATGCCAAAACGCACAATCACCAGATTCTGCGAGGGCACAATATACAGGCGCTGACGCCCCAGGCCGGCTGCAAAAAATACGTCTGCCGGTTGCTGCGGCAGAATGCGCTCCGCGTCAGGCCGGGCATCAGCGGGAACCACGTCGGTTGCTGGCTGATACGAGCCCGAAATTGCGTTGTTGCGCCACCAGCTTAATCCATAACCTTCAAAGGCGGGATTACTGATTCCGTTGATCAGAGCCAGCGTGGCCGGTTCCAGCAACTGACGGCCCTTCCACTGGCCGCCATTGGCAATCATCATCCCGAAATTTAACCAGCTGCGCGCATCCAGGTAAGCACCGCCCGCCAATTGCGGCTTACCTTTACTGTCACGAATCCACAACGCCAGATGTTGCTGCGGCATGCCCAAGGTCTTGAGCAACTTATCGTACAGATACTGCACCGGGTCGCGGCCGGTTTTGCGTTCAAACAGCGCAGCCAACACATAAAAATTCACCGAACCATAAATGAATCCGCTTCCGGCCGGGAACACCTGCGTGGATTGATTGATCGCAAGATCATAGATATCCAGCTGCGGAACACGAAACACGTTATAACTTTCCGCGTCCTTCAGACCGCTACTTAGGTTCAACAGATGCCTGATGCTGATCGCTTCGCGTCCCGGATTGCCACGCCATTCCGTGATGGTCTGCGACACCTGCTCATCCAGGGTCCAGATACCTTCCTGTACTCCCAAGGCAAACAGGGCGAGACTGAAACTTTTTGTACCAGAGGCCAGCAGATGTGGATCGGCCGCGGCAAATGGCGCCACGTAATCCTCATAGACGATATGTCCGTTTTTGGCGACCACCAGCGCATCGCCATTAAAAACGCGCGAGTACAAGGCTGCTGAAGCAAAACGCTCTGCAGGGATCTCCCGGGTCAACAAGGCCGTGTTCAGCTGCAATTGCATAGGATCGCCGGGCAGCGCCTTCATCAGCAGGAAATAGCGGCCATTGGTTTGCGCGTCGACCTGGCTTACCTCCACTTTGTCGAGATAGGTGTCGCCTTCAAAATGACCACTGCAAGCTCGAGTGTCGGTGGAGGGGCGCACCGTCGCCGATGCCAGACCAAACTGCAGCTGATCATTGATCAGTTGCAGGGTGACATCATAGTTGCCATCAAGCATCGCCCGTTCACGCGGCGCACCCGCATACAAGGCCACACAACTGCTCAAGCGCCCGCTGCGACCATCAAAAGCTGCCATGCTGTTGCCGGCGGTCTGCGCGGCGGTCGTGGACGTCAGCAACAATCCAGCCACTGCAGCCATACCACCCAACTGTGAACTGAGTTTCACCAGCGCTACTCCTTCAGAGGATTCCGCGTTACGCATGTCATAACCCGTCTGTCGCTACAACTTGAGCACAACTTGAGCACAACATGCGCATGACTTTATAACAAACCAGGGAGTTTGACGATTGGTGTGCTAAAACCTGAGTAGCCCCCACCAAACAATAAAGGAGTGTGTGATCTGGACATCAGGACTTGCCACAGTGCATGCATTTTATTAGAGTGCATGCAATCAGGCTGTAAAGAGGCAGACACCATGGCAATGCTGACCATCCGCAATCTTCCGGATGAAACTCATCGCGCCTTACGATCAAGGGCTGCGAAGCGCGGCCATAGCATGGAAGCGGAAGTTCGCGCCATCCTTGAATCGGCTGTTGCTGGTGAACGACGTGTTCAGTTGGGATCAATACTGGCAGACATCGGAGAGCAAGCACAGTTAACCGAGGAAGAGTTTCTGGTATTTGAGCAGGTGCGCGACAGAAACTCTGCGTCGGTGGTTATTCCTGAATGATTTTGTTGGATACCAATGTGATCTCTGAACCTTTGCGCCGGCTACCCGATTCAAAGGTCATTGAATGGATAAACGCCCAGGCCATTGACACGCTTTTTCTCTCCAGCATTACTGTTGCAGAATTGCGTGCGGGCGTTGCATTACTGCCTGCCGGGCAACGAAAAAACGTACTTCACAACAACCTGGAAACACGCGTCATACCTTTGTTTGCCGGTCGCATACTGTCGTTTGATCTCGCCTGCACACTCGCATATGCCGAACTGATCGCTCAATCTCGCGCTGCCGGATTTACCATCACTACCGCCGATGGATACATTGCCTCCATTGCAATCTCACACAAGCTCAGTATTGCATCCCGTGATACAGCGCCGTTTTATGCAGCCGGAGCTGACGTCATTAATCCGTGGAAATAGCCATGATTTGCATCTTTGCGCATTCGTTGCTGTCATCGCAACAACCATTACAAACTGCGGACAAACCTCTCAATCGCCTCGAGTACCTGCTGTTCATGTGACAAAAATATCCAATGATCAGCGTCCTCAATTGCCAGCAGCGTTGAATTAGGTATTTCAGTGTCAAAACGCTGCATTTCCTGCGCCTTGCGCTGACTGTCCATCTGGAATAGTTCAGCCACGGTTTCCTGCACCAACGCATCATCCCTGTTATACCAGGTTTCCAGCAATGCCGATGGGCCAGAGGGCACTGCGTAAATGCCAAGCGCAGGCACAACAATCCGCGCATAATCCGGCGACTGCAACCCCATCATGATGGCATCCAGATACAACTCCTGATGTTTGTTGGCGCCGGTCGCCAGATCGTAACTGGCCAGAATCTCACCTTCCGGTGGCATGATGCTGGTGCCCTGAGTGCGCTGCGAATATTGCTTCAGTGCCTGATAAGAAATCGCTTCATCAGGGTGTAGTGGTGGCTGTGAAGGCAGCCTGGCATAGAGTTCACGATAACGCCGACGATCACTGTCCCGATCACTGACCCGGTCAAAAGCCGCATCCAGATACACCAGCCCGCTGAACCGCTGCGGGTAGTTGGCACCCAGATAACTGAGTTCCTCACCTGCTATTGAATGCCCGACCAGAATGGGTGAATCGATACCCAAGGTATCCATCACCTGCAGCACATCCTGGCTCAGGCGCGCAGTATCGTAACCACGATCAGGTTTGCCGGATGCACCGGTGCCTCGTCGTGTCATGGCCACCACGTTGTATCGATCCGACAGTTTTACAGCAATTTCATCAAAAGAGTGAGCCGTGGCACCCAGGCCCGGCAACAGGAAAAGTGTCGGGGCGTTGCCGGGTTCTGCGTGACGCCAATCCAGCACCTCAACCAATACGCCCTGTTCTACCGCAACAGAACGTGTCTGGTGTGGCGAACTGTCACGCCAGTTTGATTGCTCAAGACTCAACATCGTGTTATCGGTTTGCTGCGGCAACCCGCAGCGTGAGGACTGGTCACCCAGCATCCCGTTAAACGTCAGGGTTTTATGTACGATGCGTTTAACCTGATACCCTGTCATCAGAATGGTCGAGCTGTCCACCAACATTGGCATTGCCAGTGTCAGCCGGGTTTGCCGGCGTGCGATAAACTCCAGCCAACCCGGGGTCTGGTTAATCCGTGAATAGCTGTCAACACGACTGGCCTCCACACCCATCAGCTCGGCGGAGATCAACGCAGGCTGCTCACCGCGTTTGATACAGTCAATCTCAATGGTGTTGGCGTTATCGTCAGCGTACGCGCGGCAACTGCCCAGACCCGGCAAGCTGTGCCGCCTGCCGTCTACCGGCAATTCGTGGGGCTGTGGTGCCAACAACGCAAGATCGTAACTGATTAGCAAGCGACGGGTGTCACTGGCTGCGACACGCGCCAACACATCCGCCGGCACCAGCCAGTAGTCGGTATCCACCGATGAAATCGGGGCAAAACGATTTTCTGCTGTTGTAGAGCGCTGCAACACCACGTCATCTGCGAGCGTATCCGCACTCAGTATCGCCTGTGTGCGGATGCGATCCACACGCCAGTTGACAGCCATATCGCGCCCGGTCATCTCCGACGGCAACCACTCAGTCAGCCGTTCGCGAGTCCGCACTGTTGTGGCAAAGGTCAACGCCCCCGCACCGGCATCGCTCAGTTGAGACGGATACCAACCGGCTTGCATTAGCAAATCGCTGCTGGAGTGTGTGGATGCCTGGGCGTTTACAACAGCAGCCGGAAAGCAGGCTTGCACGGGCTCCAGCACCACGCTCTGTTCTAACTGATCATCCGGTGCATTAACAAGATAGCGGTGGATAGCGATAGCGCGATCCCAGTTCAGTAGCCACATGGGCGGGTAGACCGTAAAAAAAATCAACCCGGCACTGATGGCAAATGCGAGTGTGGCCGCGCGTTCCTGCCGGCGAACGTACAGCAACCAGAACACCGCCAGCACACCGGCCAGTCCGGCAACCATCACCGGCACAGCTTGCAGCCACATCATGCTGTCGAATTCCGTGCCCAGCTCGATACCAATCCACTCCAGCAGAGGGCGCGTGACACTCCAGGCCGGCAACAAAAAAACAAAAAATACCAACATCAGTAGCACAATGGTTCGTCGAAGACTCGAGGTCAGCAATCCGGCGGCAAACAACAGCGGGACCACCAGTACGGCCGGCAATTTCTCAACCGCAGCCGCCAATGTCAGTGCTTGCAACACGCCGTGATCCTGCGTCAGGAAAATGATAAAACGGCCGAACACAACCGGGATAACAATGGTCAACAGCATAAACAGCAGTTTGGCCAGTACCCAGTCAATGCGTGAAACCGGACGTGTCAGCCAGTCATGGTTGAGACTACTGGCTGGATCCTGTTGCAAGACGGATATCATCAGCACAGATGCCATAAAGTAGCTGACCCAATAAAAATTGCTTTGCACGGCCACCAGAAACTCGGCCTCTCCTGACAGTGCAATGGCATCCAGACTTGCGATCACCGGTTGCAGTACAAACACAGCTGCGGCGAGCAGTATCAGTGGCAACAAGCCAAGCAGATCTTTTTTGATCATGGCAATGATCGTGTTGATGTGTTGTTTCATCACGCGGCATCCTTGCGATTTATGCGCGTTTTGCGGATCAACACGTTGCTGATGTCACGCAGACTCATGGGCGTTGCGGCTAACTGAATCGCTCCAAAATGGGCATTTAATTGCAATTTCAACTGCTCCTCATTTGAAAATGAGGAGTCAATAAATCGCAACGTGTGCCCGCTTGTTTCGGGAAAAAGCCAGTTGTCGGGACAGACAGAAGGCAATAGCTTTTGCGCCGACAGCGTGACATGTATCTCACGAAAACGTGCACGTAACGAGTCAATGGATTCCTGAAAATGCAAATGTCCCTTGTCCATAAATGCAATATGGCTGGTAAAAAATTCGATTTCAGCCAACTCATGTGAAGAGATCAGAATAGTGGTTTCATCCGCCTGTTCCAGCAATCCTTCGACAACTTCATCGCGCGTCAGTGTATCCATGCCGCTGAGCGGCTCGTCCAGAATCAACAGTTTTGGCCTGAACGCCAATCCAGCGACCAACACCGTTTTCATGCGCATGCCGTGCGACAATTTGTTTAATGCTCTGTCCGGCGGCAGATCCATCTCACGTCGCAAAGTTTTTTCGAGGCCTTTGTCCCAACGCGGATACAATGCCCGCAGATAGTCAAAATACTGCGCGATGGTCAGCCGCTCAGGCAGCACCTGACTTTCAGACACATAACCAATCTGTTGAAAGTCATGGGATTGCAGCAACCGACTGTCGCGACCAAGCACGGTGGCAGTACCAGAATCCGGGCGAATGATGTTTAACAACAGGCGCATGACGGAGGTTTTGCCCGCACCATTGGTACCGACCAATGCAAACGCAGCGCCCTCGGGCACCTGCAAAGACACATCACGGACAACATCGACCTTGCCGTAACTCTTGTTCAGACGAGAGGTCTCAATGATCACTTGAAACCACCTTCAGTGCATCCAGCTTTTTCCACTGGGTAGCCACCGAATCCAGCACATCATCCAGTTTGACGCCGACACGGCGCGCCTCCACAACTAATTGTTCAACATCGTCATTGAGCAGTCGCTGGCGGTCGCCGCTACGCGCTTTTGGCGGCATGGCCACGGTCGTCCCTCGACCGGGACTGGCAACCAGCCATCGCTCCTGAATCAAGTGTTGAATGACTTTATGGGCGGTGTTGGGGTGTATTTTTAAATCTTTAGCTAACACCCGCACGGACGGAAAAGGATCACCGGGTTTCATGGCACCGCCGAGAATGGCACGGGTAGCACCATACACCACCTGATCAAAGATGGACTGGCTGGAATCTAGTTTGATGGCGAATGGTGTCATACGAACAGTGTGACACCTGTGACAGCGATCATGCAAGCAGGACATTACCCCCGCCGATGATTTTCACCGACGGGGGATAACAGGGGCAACGGGGGATATTGCCTATCAGAAGTTCAAACGCAGACCAATCATGTAACGCTGTCCAAATTCTTCCTATCGAACCAGGGCCACCGACTTGATCAAGGCCCAGACAGTTTGTCCGGTTTGCAGGTCCAACTGCAGAGCAGACCAGCGAGTGATTTCAATCAGCAGGTGCTGACCATCCGCCAGTCGGGTCGTCAGCAACAGGCGGTTATCCGGCAACTCATGGATCTGCTGGATCACCACCTGTAAATGGTTACGGATACTGATGCGCTGCGGGTCGTCCAGCGCCACACTGACATCGCGCGCCAGCACGCGCAAACGGGTGTTGGCTGACGATGAGGATTGCTGACCGAAGTCAGATGACGGGGTTTGCACAAACAGCCGGGCGTTTTCCACGCCAAAACTGCGCACGCCCTGTTCGTCGGCCTCACTTAGAACACCCGTCAGGACGGTCGCCGGTCCCTCGTCCGCAAACAACGGTGAGTCGGGTCTGGCCATGGCCTGCTGCAAATCGCAGATTTCATCAATCACGCCATCGCGCATAAACACCACACGATCCGCCAGGCGCTGCACCTCTTCGGGTGAATGAGTAATCAACACGATGGGGATGGCACTCTCGCTGGCCAGACGCGACAGAAACGGCATGATCTCGCGCTTGGTTTGAGTGTCGAGGGCAGCCAGCGGTTCATCCAGCAGCAAC
Source organism: Gammaproteobacteria bacterium (assembly GCA_947458495.1). Classification (GTDB taxonomy): domain Bacteria; phylum Pseudomonadota; class Gammaproteobacteria; order Pseudomonadales; family Pseudohongiellaceae; genus Pseudohongiella. The sequence goes on from CANHAR010000009.1 coordinate 22,788, forward strand.
AACTGTGGACTGGACAATAGAGCCCTGCCCAGCGCAACCCGCTGCGCCTGCCCACCCGATAACTGATCAACACGTCGCTGCAGCAGTGTTTCCAGCCCCAGCATGCGGATCACTCCATCCGGTTGCAAACGGCGCAAAGCGTCGGGTGTGCGTTGATAGCCGTATAACAAATTGCCGGTGACGGACAGATGCGGCAGCAGACTGGCTTCTTGAAACACCAAGCCCACGCGGCGTTTCTCAATTGGCACAAATTGATGGGGCGTTTGCCAGCCACTGCCAGCAAAACTGACTTGAGCGCCGCTGACCTTTTCCAGCCCGGCAATAATGCGCAGCAAGGTGGTTTTCCCGCAGCCAGAGCGCCCGAACAACGCGGTGACGCCGGTCAACGGCCAGGCGGCGTTGACCTCCAGCGTAAAGTCGCCGCGCTGCATGTTGGCGCTGATCTGCAACAAGGCGGTGCTCATACTTTTGCTACCTGGCTCATACTTTAGTCACTTGGCTCATACTTTAGTTACCTGGCTCATACTTTAGTTACTTGAAAGTGGCGATTGATGCTGTACACCACAAACAATACAAAAAATGAAAAGGCCAACAACAAAAACGATAACTGATGAGCTGCCTGATAATTCATCGACTCGGTGTAGTCGTAGATCAACACCGACAACACTTTGGTTTCACCCGGAATACTGCCGCCGAGCATCAGAATGACACCAAACTCCCCTACGGTGTGCGCAAAGCTCAAGGTCGCCGCCACTATAAATCCACCTTTGCACAAGGGCAGGATCACCGTAAAAAACCGGTCAATGGCGTTAGCCCCCAGCGACGCAGATACTTCAATCGGCCGACGCCCCAGGCTGTTAAAAGACTCCAGCAAGGGTTGCACCGCAAACGGCATGGAATACAACACCGACGCAATCAGGATGCCTTCAAACGAAAACGCCAGATGGGTCAGCCCGACACTCTCCAGAGAGCCGCCGATAAATCCGCGCGGCCCCAGTGCCATCAGCAAATAAAAACCCAGCACGGTCGGTGGCAGCACCAGCGGCAGCGCCACAATGGCCTGCACGGCAACTCGCCAGCGCGAGCGACCGCTGGATAACCACCATGCCAGTGGTGTGGCAATGATCAGCAGAATCACCGTGGTAAAAAAACACAAGCGGATGGTTAACCAGATTGCCTGCCACTCTGCCTGTCCCAGTTCAAACATAGGTCATGTTCTCTGCGTGTTATTGTTCAGCGGCGGGTTTGCCCGGCACATCAAAACCATTGTCATAAAAAATGTCGCGGGCTGTTTCAGACTGTAAAAACGCGGAAAAACTGCTGGCCTGAGCGTTATCCGCAGCGCGTTGGGTGATTACAAAACCCTGCTCCAGTGGCTGGTGCAACGCCGCATCAATCAGATGATAGCCACGTTCAACAAGCCCCGGCTGGATGGCCAGAGACAAGGCAATGAGGCCGATATCGGCAGCGCCGGATTCCGACATTTGCGCCACCTGCGAAATATTTTCCGCAAACACCAGACGCGGTTGCACAGCATCCCAAACGCCGGCTGCAGTCATTGCTTCCTGCGCGCGCTGCCCGTAAGGCGCAACGGACGGTTGTGCGATGGCAATACGGCGAATACTGTTATCGGCTAGATCGGTCAGTGTCATGTCCGCAGCGTTGAGGTGCGCGCTCCACAAGACAATGCGCCCCAGCCCGTACACCACAGGTGTTGATGTCGCCTCGCCCTCGTCAAACAAATTCTGTGGGAACGCCATATCCGCCGACATAAACACATCAAAGGGAGCGCCATTGATAATCTGTGCCATCAGGCGCCCTGATGAACCGTAGATGATCTCGACCTGATGCCCTGGGTTCTGCGCTTCATACGCATCAACCAGATAGTCCAGTGTCGGACGCAACGAAGAAGCGGCAGCCACCGTCAACTGCTGACCAAGCACGGCCGGCGAAACAAACAGGGCCAGCGTGAGCAACAATAACCGGCGCAGCCGCTTCATGACTGAACACCTAAAATAATATGCGAGGCTTTAATCAAGGCACACACCTGATCTCCGATTTTAAAGCCCAGTTCCAGCAGACTTTGCTGGGTAATAATCGCCGCCAGCGTGTTGCCACCCGCGAGTTTCACAACAACCTCTGCGTTGACTTCTCCGCGGGTGATGCGCTGGATTTCACCACACAAACGATTGCGCGCCGAGGTACGCAGACCGTCATCCGCAGCCGCCAGAATGATCCACGACGCCTTGATCAGGGCCTGAACTTCACGGCCCGGCGCAATCTCCAGATCCTGCACACTGTCGCGGGTAATTACCGCGTGAAGCGATTCACCCCCGCTGAGCCGCACATTGACTTCGGCGCTCACGCCACCGGCCTGCACAGACTCCACGATGCCGGACAGAATATTGCGGGCACTGCTTTTCATGCTGAGTTTCCTTAACAGAGCCAACGATGTATCCAGATTGCCGGCGGCTTTTAATTGCGCCATCAGCTGTGCCTGCAGACGCTGCAGATTGGCCAGATCTTTCACCACACGCAGGCCGGCCGCGGTCAGTGTGGCTCCCCCACCTCCGCGTCCGCCGTGTTGTGAGCTGACCAGCTGTTCGCCCGCCAGATTATTCATGACATCCACCGCATCCCACGCCGCTTTATAGGTAATGCCTACCACCTTGGCGGCAGCACTGATCGAGCCGGTCTCGCCAATCGCCGTCAGTAGCGCGAGACGGCGTGGTGAAATCTCACCGTCGGGTGTCGCCAAGGCAAAGGGGGCAATAAATTCGCCGATGGATTGTTGGGTTGAGTCGGGCATCAGGCTCGTTTCAAGTTGGGTTTGTTTTGTCTGAGGCCAACTATATATACAAAGCTATATATTGAAAAGCAATAAAAAAAGCCGGCACATGTTCGGGGGGATGAACATAGCCGGCTTAAAATGGGGAGAAACCACTACTATCAAAGAAAGAACAATCAATAAAACACTTGCCACCCTTCGAACACACCCCGGTCATCTGAGGTTTATCTGTCGAGTTGCCCAAAGATTAGCAGTGCTTTGTAACAAAATGATGAACAGAAATTTATTGTGCTGTTGTAAATTCCACAGGCACTGAGTTGAGGTCAATGCCCCACACCAGCGGAACAACATAATAAACCAGCAACACAATCAGCACGGCTGCAATCATGTTCAGCACGAACCCCACCTTCATCATTTCTGTGATTCTGATTTTCTCCGTCGCAAAAATAATGGCGTTGGGCGGCGTCCCCACCGGCAACATAAATGCGCAGTTGGCGGCCATGGCGCAGGGAATCATCAACGCATAGGGATGAATCTCCAAGGCCAGTGCCAATGCAGCAACCACCGGCAGAATCATGGTGGCCGTTGCCGTGTTGGAGGTGATTTCGGTCAGAAAAAGAATCAGCAGTGTTGCGCCGGTTATCATCACAATCAGGTGGAAGCTGTCAAAGAAAGTCAGTTGATTACCCATCCACGAGGACAGGCCGGATTCTCTGAAACCCGCCGCAATTGCAAGGCCACCGCCGAACAGCAGCAAAATACCCCAGGGAATTTCTTTGGAATCTTTCCAGTCAAGTACCCGGCTTTGACCCGTGGTTTTTGAAGGAAATACAAATAACAACACGGCAGCAGCAACGGCGATCATGCCGTCGCGCAGTTCCGGAAAAACATCCACCCAGATCACGCCGCGGGTAATCCACATAAATGCCGCCCCCGCAAACACAGCAGCGACTACTTTCTCTTCGTAACCGATGGTGCCCAGGGCATCACGTTCACGCTGAATCAACTGCCGGCCGCCCGGCAACTGGGTAATTTTTGTAGGGAAGGCGACATGCCCCAGGTAAAACCAGGTTGCCAACAACAACACCACAACCAAGGGAACACCAATGACCATCCAACCGGCAAAACTGATACTGGCTCCGAATAACTGCTCAACCTGCGCCGCCAGAATAATGTTGGGAGGCGTTCCTATGAGGGTACCAAGACCGCCGATGGTGCCGCCGTAACCCACACCAAAGATAAGTGCCTTCTCAAAGGAAGGAACATCCTGCTCTCCGGCCTGACCTCTCATGGATGTGGCAACCTGAGCGGTGATGGCCAGTGCCATCGGCAACATCATCATCACCGCAGCGGTATTGGATACCCACATGGATAAAAAGCCGGTAGCCAGCATAAACCCGAGCAGAATACGTTGGGTGCTGGTACCAACAAAGGCAATGATAGCCAACGCAATACGCTTGTGCAGATTCCACTTTTCCATGGCAGTGGCGATAAAAAAACCGCCCAGAAACAGGTAAATGATGTCATCGCCGTAAGCGGAAGTGACGGTTGCGTTGTCCAGTGCGCCGGTCGCCGGCATCAACAGGATAGGCAACAGAGACGTTGCAGGAATCGGGATCGCTTCAGTAATCCACCAGGTGGCTATCCACAAGGTAATGCCAAGAACCAGTTTGCCCTGATCACTGAGCCCTTCAGGCGAAAAAAACAACACGGTCAGCAAAAACAGCGCAGGGCCCAGCAACAGTCCCACCAACTGGGGGCGCGAATATGCCTGACTGGCAACAGTGGATTGCGCGCCGGGAATGATTCTCAGTTTATCTTTGGTTTGATCGTGGGACGCCCACAAGCTCCGCCACAGCTTTGATATTGTTGTTTTCATGAAATCCGTCTGACCTTGTTACGTGGATGGCACTGTTTTTTTTTGAGTATTTTTCCCAGAGCATCAGGTCTGCGGCAACACCAGACGCACAGACGACTGTTCACCAATCTCGATATCACCACGCACGCGGATATCGCCTAAACCCTCCTGAATCTGCATGTACATCCAACGGCCGTGTTCATCGTTGGGTGCGGTGATCATCACAAAGGCATTGGTCTCGGCCACCACCTGCGCCAGTTCACGCAAGCGGGCGACCACAGTTGCCTCGCGGTTGATCACATCGCGGCTGTTGAGCGTGGTGACACTGTGGGTGCTTTGGCGTTCTGATTGCAGCCGGCGGTTGGCCGACTCCAGTCCGGGATGGTTATTGTCAACCTGGGCAGCGCGCCGCAGGAATGACTCGGCGTTATCAAACTGCCCCTGACGTCCGGACAAATCCGCCAGCTCCAGATAACGCGCGGCAATATCGCGGATGCCGTCTTTGGCGATCTGGTTGTCAGGATCCAGCGCCAGCGCACGGTTAAAATAGTGATAGGCGCTGTTTTCGGCAGGTGTCATCAGGCGATCATTGCTCAGGGCGCGCATGCCTTCAAAAAGGATGTCCGCCACGTAACGACGCGCACGCTCGGCTTCATCAAGTGCCGCCTGACTGACAAACTCTTCAACCGGCGCGGGTTCGGGTTCAATCACCGGTTCGGCAGGCGCCGGTGGTGCCTGTCGGGCACAGGCGGCGAGCAATAACGGCAATGACAGTAAAACAAAAAGTCGTGCACCTTGGCGGTACGATTCCGGGAACAGCAGCATGGACACACCGTTAATCAGGCAACATCGGATGATTCAAAAACACTGTCAGACTATGTCACCAAATGGCAGGAATCTCAATAACTGACCCGATGAGATAGCCGTAAACGGCGGCACGATGGCAAGACCATCGGCATAAACAACAGAACTCAGCACTCCTGAACTCTGATCACTGAGCGGTACCAGCATCGGCAGCGCATCGGCCTGTATCCCCGAATCAAGCTGCGGCCGCATCAACCTGACGCGCAGATATTCCTGCCTTGCCCCTGAAGCCGGCGCATCAAAACCGGCAGGCAATGGTATTTCCTGCAAGGTGCACTCGCGCGCACCCATCATCGCTAACAAGGCCGGACGCACCAGGATCAGCAAAGTCACAAACGCCGACACCGGGTTACCGGGCAAGCCAAAAAACACACTGTTGTGCAGACGACCAAACGCAAACGGTTTGCCGGGTTTTAATGCCAGTCTCCACAGCTCAAGTTCGCCCAGATGTTGTAGCGCCGCACGCACGTGATCTTCTTCGCCGGCTGACACACCACCGGTACTGATGATGCAATCGGCCAGTTCAGCGGCCTTGAGCAACATCTGCTCGGTTGCGGCGCGGGTATCGCCAACAATCCCCAGATCAATTACCTGCAAACCCAGGCGCTGCAGCAGCGCACGCACCACAAAAACATTGCTGTTGTAGATCTGACCAGGCGCCAGCGCCTGACCGGGTTCCACCAGCTCGTTGCCGGTGCTGAACAGTGCCACCACCGGTTGTTTGCCAACACGCACCGACGCCACACCGGTGGCAGCGAGCACACCCAGATCTGCCGGTCTCAGTCGGTGGCCAGCGCTGAACAGCAGGCTGCCCGCCCGCACGTCCGCGCCTTGTTTGCGAATATTTTCTCCGGCAACAACCGCTTGCCTGATCAAGACTCCG